>CALBLB010000018.1 GCA_937896115.1 uncultured Succinatimonas sp. | reverse complement strand
GAACTCCGGCGTTGCACATTCCTTTAAACACGCCGTATACAGTATTTACTCTGACTGCAAAAACTCCTTCAAGAGGAAGGCGCAAACCGTGCAATTCCACATTGGCTGTGGGAAAGCCTAAAGTTCTGCCCAAGGCATTACCGTGCGCGATCCTGCCGCTTACCGTATAGGGTCTGCCGAGAAAATCTTCCGCTTCCCCGCATTTTCCCTGCAGGAGCAAATTGCGTATTCGGGTACTTGAGACCCTTTTTCCGTCAGCTTCGATCCCTTCTACGGACAAAGCTTCGATATTTTGCTTGGCACAAAGACGTTTCAAATCTGCAAACGAAGCTTTTCCGCCTTTTCCAAAGTAAAAAAGAGAACCGACGATCACCGATTTAACGCCGAGTTTTTCTGACAAAACTTTATTCACGAACTCGTCAGGTTCAAGTCTTGCAAACGCTTCGTCAAAATGTACGCAAAACATCAATGCAATGTTTTCGCGGGTAAACGCTTCGACTTTATCGCGCAAAGTAAAGATCTTAGGATGAGGCTCATCGGGACGAAAAAAATCACGGGGGTGAGGTTCAAAAGTCATCACTGCTGGAACTAAACCAAGCCGCGATGCTTCCTCTCGTAGCTTTTTTAAAACGGCCTGATGTCCTAAATGCATACCGTCAAAATTGCCTATGGCCAGAGCTATTTCATTGCCCTGTTTTTTATAATCAGACCATGAGCGAATAAGCCGCATTTGCCTCAACTGCCGTTTTGTTAACATTCACCGAAAAGGGAAAATCTTCCCTACGCTAAAACCGTCATTATACTTGATACGTGATACATTTCTTACATTTAATGCATAGGCAGCATCTCAACTCCCCGCTTCGTTCAAAACGATCTGCATTTTTTTAAACGCTTCATCCGTTATTCTCACATTTACCCTTTAAAAAAGGCTTTTTAACTGGTAGAATACTGCGTTCAGTGCCACCGTGTATATGGAATGTGGCAATTTTGTAATTTATCAGGAGCTATCTGTGCCTAATATTAAATCTGCAAAGAAGCGCGTGGTTATCGCCGAAAAGGCACGTCAGCACAATGTCGCTGCACGTTCCAAGATGCGCACTTTAGTTAAGAATGTCGCCAAAGTTGTTGCCACCGGTGACAAGGAAGCTGCCAAGGCTGCTTTCGTTAAAGCTGAGTCTATTCTCGACCGTTCTGCCGGCAAAGGTCTCATTCATAAGAATAAGGCTGCCCGTGCCAAGAGCAAGCTCTCTGCTTTGGTCAAGGCTATGGCTTAATTTAAGTCAGATCCTTATAACCCCGCATCAAAGCGGGGTTTTTATTTACCTAACAACTCCTCATCCGTAATATTCAGCTCCATTCCCGTTAAACTGCCAATTAGCGATCAGCAACAAAATTCAATTGCTGTGGTTTTGGTGCCTCTGCTTTATAAAAACTTCTGACAATTCAACACAATGCTTGGTAACTATTGCCCAATATAAAAAAAAAAGCGGCATTCGCTTAAGAATACCGCCCGGGCTTGCTCCCGTGCAAAAACACATGCAAATAGTGAGAAGTTTGCTTGCTGTCCGGGGAAAGTCAGGAAAAGATCTCCGTATCAGTCAACTCACTGTTAGCCTATGCTAACTTATTTTTTCTCAAAGCACAAGTGTTTTAAATTTTTTTACCTTTTCATCAGGGAAATCCGGTTACGCAACCCTCAAAGAAGGTGTCGTTTAAAACAGCTTGCAAACTCTCAACGCAACTTTCCTAAAAAAAATTGAAAAATTTTTGAACTTTTTTTAAAAGAAGATCTCTAAGAGGTATATGAAAAAGATTTTGGCAGCCTGATTTCTTCCTCATATAAAATCCCAATTCTTTATAAGCCCGATGCTCAATAAGCCTCGGGCATTTTTTTATCCTGCTCTTTGAATTTTTAGCACAAAGCTCTGCCGTGAAGGCTCAGCTCTGACACAGGCGCATCGATCACCGAGCGCTAGGATCCTTCCTGAAGGCTCTTTCACCAGACACTGCTGTTGACGCAAAAAATACGGCACTGCGTATTCTGACAGCAGTTTTTTAATCTCACGAGCATGTGCTCGATGAAGGGGTTTTATTTTTTGAGATCCTTTGAGATCAAAATCAAGGATCACAAAGTCTCCGTCAACGGAGAAGGCCTCTTTGCCAGAAGAACTTTGCAGGGTATATACAAAGTCACCAAGGTGCAAACTCTGATCTGACTTGAGCGTAAAACACTGACGAGCTGGAAAAATACAGGGATTCATAAGATACAGACTGTTTTTATAGCGTCTTAACTCCACTCCCTCATGCTTAACCAGCCCGTTTTGATCCGCACTTATACGCATGAGATTTAAAGAGCTCTTGAGCACGTCTAGTTCCGGCGGCAAAGTCAGCATGCTCATCCAAAACATGCGCAACAAAGTAAGCATGAGCGCTTCGTCATCCAAATTCAGCTTGGAAAAATCAAATCTCGGCAACTTCGGATCATCTGCATTAAAAACACTTTCAAAGACCGGTTTTGCATAACGCATGGCCAGATCATGCTCATAAGCACACAGTTTTTGAGAGCGCAAAACCGCTTTTTCTATGGAAGGAAAACGCTCTTTGATAAGCGGCAAGACTTTTAGTCTTATGAAATTACGTTCAAACTTAAGATAACTGTTTGAAATATCGTAAACAAAATCGAATCCCAGCGCTTTAATGATTTCTTCTATCTGTTTTTTGGTAAGCCCTAGCAAAGGCCTTAAAATTATTCCTCTCTCATCCTGCGTCATAAAACGCATGCCCGACAATCCGTGCGGACCGGATCCGCGCTTTAAGGCCAGGAAGAAATTTTCACACTGATCATCGGCCTGATGTCCAAGCACCAATGCTCCGCCTTTTAATTCACGCAAAAGCGCACCGTAACGTTCACTACGAGACACTTCTTCAGGTGATCTGCCGTTACCGTACACTATGTGCAACTTAGGAGTTTTCAGCGGCACATCTACCCGACGGCACAATTTTTGACAGTGAGCAAGCCACACCGGATCGTCAGCATCCAAACCGTGAATACAATGCACTGCCTGTACGAAACAAGCAGGACAAAGATCACGAACTCTTCTGCAGATCAACAAGGCTAAAGTTGAATCCGCGCCGCCTGAAAGGCCTATAACCACACGTGGAGGACGGATCTCATCAATAATGCGACGCGCCATGGCATCGACGAGATCCTGAGCTTTTGATTTAATCACAGTAACCGTAATGCATAATGCGGGTAAAACGTTGCTCGATAAGTCTGTCCAAAGGCAAATTGAGCAATTCATTAAGATCCGTTACCAGTCTTTGCTTAAGATTTGCAGCCGTAACGTCATAATCGCGATGAGCACCGCCCAGGGCTTCGGGAACAACATTATCGATAAGACCAAGTTGTTTAAGACGCGGAGCGGTAAAGTTTAAAGCCTCTGCAGCAAGAGGTGCCTTGTCGGCACTCTTCCACAAAATGGACGCACAGCCTTCCGGGGAGATCACGCTGTATGTTGAGTATTGCAACATATTGACGCGATCACCGACACCTATGGCCAACGCTCCTCCTGATCCGCCTTCACCTATCACGGTACAAACCACGGGAATGCGTAAATCGGACATCAGCTTCAAATTTTCCGCAATGGCGCCTGCTTGTGAACGCTCTTCTGCCCCTACTCCTGGATAAGCACCCGGAGTATCGATAAAAGTAACCAAAGGAATATGGAACTTTTCAGCCATACGCATCAATCTGGCTGCCTTGCGATAGCCTTCCGGACGAGGCATACCGAAATTGCGCAAAGTACGTTCGCGAATGTCACGTCCTTTTTGCTGACCTATAACCATGATCGGCATGCCGTTTAAACGCGCAAGGCCTCCCACGATGGCACGATCATCGGCAAAGGCACGATCACCTGACAACTCTCTAAAATCGGTAAAGATCCTTTCGATATAATCTAAGGTATAAGGACGACGGGGATGACGGGAAAGTTGCGAGATCTGCCAAGCACTTAAAGAGCCGAAGATCTTTTTAGTAAGAGTTTCATTTTTCTTTTCCAAAGCTCTGAGCTCTTTGGTGAGATCCACGTCTGAGCCTGAACTCATATCTTTACTAAGACGTTTTAGCTCTTCGATATGGTCGACGAGATCGGCAATAGGTTTTTCAAAATCCAGATATTCCATGTCGTTCATAATTCTCACCGTTGAAGCCGCAGTTACATGCGGCAATCTTTAAATCATTTCACCGCGCTGTTGCAGTATACGACGCACCGGAGCATAGCTTCTGCGATAGCAGTCAAGTATGGGCAGATCACGCAATGCCAAAAGATGCGCCGCCGTAGGGTAACCTTTATGTTTTCTAAAACCGTACTCAGGATACTGAGCATCGAGCGCATACATACGTCTGTCGCGTTCCACTTTAGCCAAAATCGAGGCAGCCGAGATCTCTTTGACGCGGGAGTCTCCCTTAACCACAGCCATTGCCTCAACATTGAGTCCCTTGGGCACGCGGTTACCGTCAACCAGCATAAACTTACACTCATGTCCCAACATTTTACAAGCCTGAGCATAAGCACGACGCATGGCCTCCATAGAGGCTTCAAGTATGTTCAGCTGGTCGATTTCCGCACTTGAACACGAGCCTATTCCCCACGCCAGAGCGCGGGATTTGATTTCGATTTCAAGCAGGTTGCGTTTTTTTTCAGATAATTTTTTTGAATCGTCAAGCCCTTTGATTTCACGTAAGGGATCCAGGATCACGCAACCTGCGACCACGTCGCCCATCAACGGGCCGCGTCCTGCTTCATCAACCCCGCATACCGGATAGGCTGCAGGATCAAGCGGGTATTCAAAAGGAGGAAAAACAATTTTTTTGATCATTTTCCGCCTTCACGATCCTTTCCCAAATGCAGATCAAACACCGGCTCAGATTTAAAATCAGGCTCATTGATATCATCTGGATCCGGTAACGTCACCTGAGGCTCAACATCTTCAGGAGCAGCAACCGTCGCATCGGCCTCCTCGATTTTACCTCCGTCACGACCTATAACCTTCATCACCTCTTGTGCTGCTATAGAATCAGAAGGCATACGCATCTGCTCATGAACAGCCCTGAACTGTCCTTTCATCACCAGATTATCAGAGCGCAGAAGTTGCAACATCTCATGTGCCAAAGCCTCGGGAGTACAATTTTCCTGAATGAATTCACGCACCAGGGTCGTACGGGCGATCAGGTTAGGCAATGAATAGGTTGAAATTCTGAGCATCCTCCTGCCTATGGCCGCAGTCAGCGCGGAAACTTTGTAGGCAACGCAGAAAGGACGATTTATCAGCATGGTTTCAAGAGCCACGGTGCCTGAGGTCAACAACAGAGCATCGCATGAAGCGATCACGTCACGGGTACTGCCCACATAAACGGTAAGCGACAGATCAGGACTGTATTCAAGCCAGAGATCTTTTACCTTGGAGGCTAACTCATAGGTAGGAACCGTACTTATAAATACCGTATCCGGCATCTGTTTACGCACCAAACGGGCTGCCTGCGCATATACAGGCAACATATGTTCAATGACGCCGGCCCTTGATCCTGGGAGTATCCCCATGATCTTGCCTTTTATCTGCTCTATGCTGGTTCGATAAAGATCGATGCGCTCACGGGCACTTTCCTGATCGTTGTCAAGTGCAATGGCATTGGCCAAGGTATGCCCCACGTAGGCAGCTTTCATGCCGTGCTGATCATAAAAATCTTTTTCGAACTTCAAAAGACACAAAACCTCACTGCATGAAGCTTTGATCTTTTTCAAACGCCCCTCGCGCCAGGCCCACACGGAAGGACTGACGTAGTGAATGGCAGGGATCCCTGCAGATTGCAATCTGCGTTCCAAACTTAAATTGAAATCAGGAGAATCTATACCCACCATCACACAAGGCCGGGCGGCGGCGATGAGCTTACCGACCCTGTGCCTTATTCTCAATATGGGGACCAGATGAGAAATTACCTCGGATATGCCCATTACCGACAAAGTATTGATGTCGGCATAGGAATGCATTCCGGCAGCGATCATCTTGGGACCGCCTATACCGATGAATTCTGCTTTGGGATCAAGCCTTTTTATGGCATGCATGAGCCCGCTGCCCAAGGTATCTCCGGAGATTTCGCCAGCTGTGATGGCGTAAAGATGCGGATTCAGACTCATCTGATGATCCCGCGGCCGTCTTGTTTAATGAAATCGATAAGAGGCTGGATCTCAGGGTGTTCTGCGACCATGCCTTCAAGCTCAGTCAAAGCCTCTTCTATGGTGAGATGATGCTTGTAAATCACCATGTAGGCATGACTGATGGCAC
Source organism: uncultured Succinatimonas sp. (assembly GCA_937896115.1). GTDB lineage: Bacteria > Pseudomonadota > Gammaproteobacteria > Enterobacterales > Succinivibrionaceae > Succinivibrio. Next base: position 15,812 of record CALBLB010000018.1, on the reverse strand, counting down.
GTATGGCTTCTGAAGAAAAACCGCGACGTTGCAACCCCACCTTGTTAATACCAAAAGGTTTGGCATAGTGTCCTGCAGCCATGACATAAGGAGGGACATCCATATTGAGTGCCGCCATTCCGGCCACAAAAGCATGGGATCCTACACGACCGAACTGATGGATGGCGGCAAGTCCTCCGAAAATTACATAGTCGCCTATGGTGACGTGGCCTGCAAGAGTGGCATTGTTGGCGAATATGCAATGATCCCCTATCACGCAGTCATGAGCTACATGGGTATTAACCATAAAAAGATTGTGACTGCCGACGGTGGTAGTGCCTATACCCTGCACCGTACCGCGATGCATGGTGCAATGTTCGCGTATGGTATTGTCATCGCCTATGGTCAGCGTGGTAGGCTCTCCGCGGTACTTAAGATCCTGACAGCCTTCGCCTATGGAGCAGAACTGATAAATGTGATTGCGCTTACCTATGCTGCAAGGTCCGCGGATCACGCAAAACGGTTCTACCACCGTACCCTCGCCTATGCTCACCTTACCTTCGATCACCACGTGCTCGCGGATCACGGCGCCCGAAGCGATTTGAACCTCGGCTCCTACCTTAGCGGTAGGATCGATAGATGCGTTGATCTCTGTCACTGCTTATCCCTTATCTGCTATGTTCTGTCCGCGTATAAACTTGCCTCATACACGATACGGCAAGTTAGCGGGATTTTATCTTGCGGTACCAATAGCTGTTTGCGTTTTACTACAGCATTTATACCTAAACTTACCGATCAGTGCTTGGCGCACATGAGATCCGCTTTGCAGGCAAGCTTGCCGTCAACGTAAGCTGCGCCTGAGAATGATGCGATCCCGCGTCTTTCTTTAAAATACTCAACCTCAATTATGAGTTGATCTCCTGGTACCACCGGATGCTTAAAGCGTGCATTATCTATGGCGGCAAAATAATAAAGCTCGCCAGGTTTAGGCTTGCCGACCATGGTAAAAGCCAAAATACCGGTAGCCTGCGCCATGGCCTCAAGGATCAGCACTCCGGGCATTACCGGCTTGCCCGGAAAATGACCTTGGAAATACGGTTCATTGAAGCTTACGTTTTTCACGGCCTTCAAGGTCTTATGCTCACCGGTAATGTTGTAATCCAATACACGGTCGATCATCAAAAAAGGGTAACGGTGAGGAAGCAGATTCATGATCTGCTCGACGTCCAACGTATTCTTTTTCTCTACTATTTCATTTGCTTCTGTCACTTTTGCCCCCTGCTTGAATGCTGTGTAATTGTAAAATTATGCCTTGTTGAGTTTTGCTTCGAGTTCCGCTACCTTGGAAGAGAGATCTTCAAGCTTGTGGTACATCTCATTGATATGCATGGTTCTGGCTGCAGTAAGGCGCCATTCCTTATTGGTCTGCGCCGGGATCCCGGATGCATAAGTACCGGGTTTATCGATGGAACGCATTACCATGCTCATGCCGCATATGGTAGTACCGTCGCAGATCTTGATGTGACCGTTGAATACCGAAGTACCGCCTATGATGCAATACTTACCGATGGTTACGGATCCGGCAAAAGTAGTACCGCCGGCTACGGCAGTACCGGTACCTATATGCACGTTGTGTGCTATCTGACAGAGATTGTCGATGATCACGTTACCTTCTATCACGGTATCATCGATGGCACCGCGATCTATGCAGGTACAGGCCCCTATTTCAACAAAATCACCTATCACCACACGCCCGGTTTGCGGGATCTTAACCCATACACCTTTATCATTGGCGTAACCGAAACCGTCAGCGCCGATCACGGTATTAGCTTGAATGAGACAGTGTTTGCCGATAACGCAATCATGATAGACAACGGCGTTTGAGTAGATCCTCGTAAAATCGCCTATAACCGCATTGCGGCCTATCACGACACCGTCAGCAAGTTGCACGTTGTTACCTATTGTGGCACCGCGCGACACGGTGACATGATGCCCCAAAGCAACATTGCTGCCTATGACGGCACCGTCTTCCACCACCGCATCTGCTGCCACGCCTTCTGCAACCGGAGGAGTTGAATCCAAAAGTTGTGCGGCACGAGCAAAGCCAAGATAAGGATCTTTAAGCACCAAAGCCGATGCTCCGTCGCTTAGATGCGGCAGATCATCTTCACGCACGATCACGGCACCGGCATGACTTTCACCCAATGATTTACGATAACGCGGATCCGACAAAAAACTCAGTTCGTCGCAAGCGGCCGTAACCAAATTGGCGACCTTGCGTATTTCAAGATCCGCATTACCGTGGAGTTCAGCTCCCAGAGCCTTAGCTATATCTTTTAACAGCATGATCACTTCTTGGCAGGAGCCTTGTCGTTTTGTTTGCTGACGCGCTTTATAACTTCGCCTGAAATATCCACGGCTTTGGTTGCAAATACCACGGCTTCACCGCGCACGACTAACTGCAAGCCGCGCTCTTTGGAAATGGCATCGATAGCTTCCTGAACCATTTTTCCAAGTTTTACTTCCTCTTCACGCACACGCTTTTGCTGATCTTCCTGCAATGCGCGCATCTTAAGATTGAAGTCGGCCTGCATCTGCGCCAGCTTACGCTGAGTTTCCACCAACTGATCACCTTTTAAGGTAGGTAAGGTCTGTTGCAAAGCTTTGCCGTCGGTCTCAAGTTTCTGCAACTCTGCCTGACGCGGTCCGAACTCTTTTTGCAAAGCATCCTTAGAAGTCTTGGCCTGAGGAATATCGTTCATGATGAGAGGCATGTTGATAACGCCGATGAAAGACGAAGCTTCGGCAACCTTATCCTCAGTAGCCTGAACATTCATAGTAAGCGCAGCGGTAAGTGCTGCAACCAATGCAATTTTCTTAATCATTTTAATTTAATACCTTAGTTTTATCCGCGGGATCTTATGACGATCCCGATACTCAGAATGTACCGCCTATGTCGAAAGTAAAGAACTGGGTATCATCCCCGTCCATCTTCTTTACAGCTTTTGAAAGCGAGAACGACAAAGGTCCTATAGGAGAAACCCAAGTAAACGCCACGCCGACTGAAGCACGGTAATCGCCGGCTTTGTTGGAATTGTAATAATAATCATCTCCGTGAGTATCCCAAAGCGCGCCTACGTCATAGAAGAACGAGGTTCTCACCGATGCTTTATAAGCCTCAGGCACCAACGGAGTCGGCACGAACATTTCGGCAGATGCCGCCCAGAAAGCGTTACCGCCTACGGAAGTCGACGATTCGTAAGCATGTGCCTTGTCATAAGTCTGGGAAGTTTCTCCGCTAAACTTTCTGTAATAGATGGCTTTGGGGCCTATGCTGTTGTGATCAAAGCCACGCAACCAGCTTGAACTTCCCAAATAGAAATTCTTAAAGAAAGGCAATCTGTCATCGTCACCGTAACCGTCGGCATAACCTGCTCTGGCACGCACTGAGAATACCCACAGATGATCTATGTCAAAAGGATAGAAATGATAGGTCTCGGCAGTAAACTTGTAATACTGATTGTCAGAATTAGGAGCAGTGGCCATGGCAGTAAGCACCTGCTTATTACCGTCGGTAGGGAACACCGCCCTGTCCAGTGCGTTGTGAGTTAAGGAGAAAGTCAGGTTATAGTTATTAAAGGTTGCGGTACGATTATCAGGATCCGAGCTGTATTTTTTCCAGAACAGATCTGCCTGTTGGAAACGTCTGCCCGTATTGGTAATGCGGGAGTTTTCGTAGCCTACTGCATAATCTACTCGCCAGTTTTCGGCCAGGGGATAACCTGAGTTTATCTCCATGCCTATGGTACGGTTGTCATAATCCACGACATCGTCATCATCGCCGTAATAACGATCGAGGTAAACGCGTCCGCCTAGGGAAATATTATCCACCGTAAAATAAGGATCGGTATAGGCAAGTTCCATATGCTTGCGGTAATCGTTCTTGTAGGCGGAAATTACGCCTTTGGTGCCCCAACCGAAGAGATTGGACTGCGATACCGATGCCGAAAGCAAAAGACCTGAATCGGTACCGAAACCGATAGCCCCCTGAATAGCGCCGGTAGGCTGTTCCTTGACCTTGGTATCAAGCGTCACCACGTCGGCGGTAGTACCGGAGCGCTGCATATCGACATCGACGCTTTCAAAATAGCCGGTACGATTGAGTCTGGTCTTTGAAGTTTCCAAAGCTTCGTTTGAAAGCCAGGTTCCGTCCATCTGGCGCATCTCTCTGCGGATCACGGTATCGTCGGTGGTATCGTTGCCGGAGATCTGTATTTGAGCCACGTAAACACGGGATCCCGGTTCGACGTTGAAAGCCAAATCCACCTTATGCTCTTTATCATCGAAGGTGGGAACGGCTTTGACCTCAGAATAGGCATAACCGTACTTACCGAGGTAATCTTTTAAGATCTTCTCGTTATCCGTAACCTCGTTTTGAGAATAGACGCTTCCCTCTTTTAAGGACAGAAGAGAGGTCAACCCCTCACCGTAGGTTAAAGTGTTTCCCTGTACCGTAGATTTGCCGACGCGATACTGCTCGCCTTCGTTGATGACTATGGTCAGATAAAGTCCTTTCTTATCAGGAGTCATCTCCACGGCGGTGTTTTCTATCTTGAACTTAAGATAGCCGTGATTTAAATAATACGAACGCAAGGCGTCGAGATCGGCATGGAATTTTTGAACGTCATACTTTTGGTTTGACATAAAGTTCCACCAGGGCACGTCGTCACGCAACTGCATTTGCGCAAGCAAGGTGGAATCGTCAAAAGCTTTATTGCCGACTATGTTGATCTGCTGAATTTCTGCAGAAATACCTTCTGAAAATTCAAGCTTGACGTTCACGCGGTTACGCGGCAGCACCGTCACCACCGGTTTTACCTGAGCCTGATACATGCCCGCGCCGTGATAGAAATCCTCAAGCGACTTTTGTACTTGCGACAAATTCTGAGTATTAAGAGGTTCGCCTTCTTTCAATCCCTGCTGCTCGATCACCGGGCGTAAATTATCATCGCTGATGTTGGAATTTCCTGAAAACTGCACTCCGGCAATGGTGGGACGCTCGGCCACGTCCACATACAGTGTGCCGCCGTCCTGAGAAAGTTTGACATCGTCAAAATCCCCGGTAGCATACAACTGTTTCATGGAGCGGGCTACGTTCTCCTGAGTGACGACATCTCCTGGCTTGATAGGCAGAGCCAGCAACACTGCGCCGCGAGTTACACGGTTTAGGCCGCGAACCTGAATATTATTCACCACGGTGTTTTGCGCGGTAGCAGCCCACACGTTCTGTAAACACACTGTAGCACCCAGCACTGCCGAAACAGCCAGTGCCGTCTTTGCAATTGAAATCTTCATGTTCATCTTGTCGTTGCTATGTCCTGCGGTGTTTAAAGCCCGCGGATATCATTGAATACTGCCAAAAGCATCAGTGACAGCAGTATGCCAAGTCCTATGGCCGTGAGCATGCGCTGCACTTTTTGTCCGGGAGCGCGTCTAAACAGCGCTTCGTAAGCGATAAATACCAATTGGCCGCCGTCCAATACCGGAATAGGCAGCAAATTCAGAATACCTAAGTTTACACTAATAGCAGCCAAAAAACTCAGGAAGGCCACGGTACCGGCGGCCGCGCTGTCCCCTGCACCCTTGGCTATGGATATGGGACCTGAAACATTTTCTGCTGAAATTGCCCCGCTTAACATCGAAGATACGGCCTTAATAACCAAAGTAGACATATTGATCGTATCGGAGAAAGCTTTTTTCAAAGCATCCAGCGGACCGTATTTTAATTCGTCGATAAGTTCGGGAACATTTTTAGTCTGAGCCATCACCCCGATCACGGGAACGGTTTTATGCTCATTTTTTAATTTGATATATTCAGGTATAAGCGTAGTTTCATAGATTTGTCCGTCACGCTTTACCAAAAGAGAAAGCTTATTCCCAGAGCTTGAACGTATGGCATCGTATACCCGATACCAACCTTCTGTTTTTTCCCCGTTCACACTGACGATTTCATCGCCTGCGCGTATCCCGGCCAAATCGGCAGGCGAGCCCGGCTTTACCGCGGAGAATTTTCCTAAAACTTCCCCTAACATACGTCTTAAACCCAGCTCCTCTAAAAAAATTGAGGCATTCGCCAGATCTTTTTGCGCAGCAAATTCTAGTCGGTACTCACCGCTTTGACCTTGTCCTAAAAAAGGTACCGTCGTAAGTTCGATTTCACCTTTTCCTTCTGCCAAACCAAGAGTTAATACAACCTCTCCCCATGAACGTACTTCTTTTCCGTCTACTTTGGTAATAAGGCTTTGGCTTACTATTCCCGATTTAGCGGCAAGCGATCCCGGGATCACGTCGCCTATCACCGGTTTTAAAACCGAAACGCCTGCCATATTGATGACGGTAAAGAGTAAAAAAGACAGCAGGATATTGCATAAAGGCCCGGCAGCAATGATTAAAGCGCGTTTGCCGACGCTTTTACTCTTATAAGATCCCGTGCTTTGGTCATCATCATTCTCTCCTTGCATTTTCACGTAACCGCCCAGGGGAATGAGGGAGAGAGCGTACTCACAGCCGTCTTTACCTTTTTTTTGAAAAAGGATCTTGCCAAAGCCTATGGAAAAACGCAGAACTTTCACTCCGCAGGCCCGTGCGGCGAAAAAATGTCCCGCTTCATGTACCGTTACCAATATTCCCAAGGCTACGGCAAAAAAGATCAGATCCCAAAGAGCCGACATCATGAACGCTTTTCAACCTCCTGCCTGCACAATGCTCTTGCCTGTGCATCCTTATCAAGGATTTCATCTAAGGAATAAACACTGCCGCCGCTTGATTTGGTAAGTACGGCCTCTACACATGCTGCTATATCCTTATACCCTATACGTCCCTTAAGGAAAGCATCCACAGCCACTTCATTGGCAGCGTTCAATGCCGTGGTAGCTCCCTGCCCTTCCAAAGACGCCTGCATGGCAAGTTTTAAACAAGGATAGCGGCAAAAATCAGGCTCTTTAAACGTAAGTTCTTTTAAATTGAAGAAATCCAAAGGTTCTACCGTAGAATTTATACGCTGAGGATAAGCCAAAGCTCTGGCTATGGGTGTACACATGTCAGGGTTTCCTAACTGTGCCATCACGGCACCGTCCACATATGAAACCATGGAGTGAACAACGGACTGCGGATGAATGACGACCTGAATATCGCTGTCGTCGGCGTTGAAAAGATAACGGGCTTCTATAAATTCCAAACCTTTATTCATCATGGTTGAGGAATCCACGGAGATCTTAGGTCCCATTTTCCATACCGGATGGTTGACGGCCTGCTCTGCAGTCACATGATCAAGTTCTTTTAAAGGCAGATCCCGAAAAGGTCCGCCGGATCCCGTAAGCAGGATTTTATTTACTCCGGCGGCTTTTAAATTGCAATGACCTATATGCTGCTGACACTCCTCAGGAAGACTTTGAAATATGGCACTGTGTTCACTGTCAACCGGCAGTACTCTGGCGTGATGCGCTGAAGCCACATCAAAAAACAACTTTCCTGACATCACCAAAGCTTCTTTATTGGCAAGGGCCAAGGTAAGTCCGCAGGATGCGCAACAAAGTGCCGGTTTTAATCCCGCAGCCCCGACTACTGCCAAAACGGCAAGATCGGCGCCTGATCCGGTGGCACAGCACTCAACTCCGTCCTCTCCTGCCAAAACTTCTGTTTTAATGCTTTCTGCAGATAAGAGTTTCTGAAGTTTCAAGGCCGCTTTTTCATCAAACATAGCCACCATGCCGGGCTTAAATTCACGCACCAGAGCAAACATCCCGTCTACATCGGTATTTGCCGCAGCTGCAACTAATGAAAATGCATCTTTGTGTGCTCTTAAAACCCTGAGCGTACTTTGACCTATAGAACCTGTCGCACCGAACAAAGCTACTTTGCGCATGCTTTCCTTCATCACTTTATTTTTAAAATGTAGACGCTGCTACTTAGAGAAAAATTATATTAAAGGGTTTTGAATATTACCCAAAAAGAAATTAACGCTTACGAATACCGGAATGGCTGCCAACTGCGAATCGATGCGATCGAGCATGCCGCCGTGTCCCGGGAAAATTTTCCCGGAATCTTTGATGCCGGCCATACGTTTTAACATGCTTTCGACCAGATCGCCTACAACCGAAAACAATATGGTCACCATACCGGCAATGATCATCACCTGCAGCGATGATCCAAAAGATGAGAACCAGCCAAAACGCAGGAACAATACCAATGCTACCAAGGCAAGCAATAAACCGCCTGCAAGTCCCTCCAAGGTTTTTTTAGGACTGACACGCGGGATCATGGGAGTACGTCCTATCGCACGTCCGGTGAAATAAGCTCCGGAATCTGCACACCATACCAAGGCCATCACGGCAAGTACCAAGTAAGCACCGGCATCGCTGTCATTTGCGTAATTGTCAGCACGCAGGATCAACAGACCTTCCAAAAAAGGTACGAGCATGAGCATGGAAAAACACACTGCCAACAGCTTGTTTTTATGCCAATCATCGCCTTTGGGAAATCTTATGAGCAGCGGTAATGAACAGAGCCAAACTATGAGACCTGATGAGGTAAGCCAATAGCACCATACCGGTATTCCTTTGTGGGGAAACTCTCCTGGAGGTGCAAAATAAAAAAGAGCCGTAGCGCAAATTGCAGCTACTATTACCAAGGGGATACGGCTTTTAAAACCGCATAGCGGTCCCATTTCATAGGCCCCCACCATATACATGAAAAGAGCCCCCATGGCAAAAACAGCATAGTCGGCAACAAAAAGCCAAGCCAAAACGGCAGCGATCAATACGATGCCCGTACAAATTCTTACAAACATTTATCCTTGTCCTTAAGTTGCGAAGAAATCATTCCGAAACGGCGTTCACGGCCTGAAAAAAAATTCAAAGCTTCTTCAAGATCTTTTCTGTCAAAATCCGGCCACAGTGTATCCGAAAAAAATAACTCACTGTATGAGGACTGCCACATCAGAAAATTACTGATGCGTTTTTCCCCGCCCGTGCGAATTAAAAGATCGACATCCAAAGGCTCTATAAGAGCTGACGAAAACAGTTTTTCGTCTATAAGATCAGGATCCAGATGCCCATCAAGCGCCATCTTGCTTAATTTTCTTGCGGCCTGAACTATATCCCAGCGTCCGCCGTAATTAGCTGCAACGTTTAAAATCAGCTTCTGTCCGTCTGCAGTAACTTCCTGTGCTCTTTGGATACGCTCCTGCAACTTCAAAGGAAAAGCCTTCAGATCACCTATTACTCTTAGTTTTACCCCGTTTTCCTTCAAAAGGGGAACTTCTTTATCCAATGCTCTTGCAAACAACTGCATCAAAGCCGATACCTCAAGAGCCGGCCTTTTCCAGTTCTCGCTTGAAAAAGCAAACAACGTGATCACTTTAATACCCAGCGCTACGGCAGCTTCCACCGTACGCCTGACAGCCTGGGCACCGCGTCTGTGTCCCATTACCCGCGGCATACCGCGTTTTTGGGCCCAGCGACCGTTGCCGTCCATGATAATAGCTACGTGACGGGGGATCGAACGATCCCCCGTATTGAAGTCATTGCTTTGCATTAAGACTCGACATTAAGACACAACAATCATGTCTTGAAAGACTGATCCTCAGGATCAAGCTATTCAGACAGCCATGAGTTCCTTCTGCTTGTCGGCAAAAAGCGCATCGCTTTCTTTGACGGCAGCATCAGTCATTTTCTGAATGTCGTTCTCGGCACCGCGCTCTTCGTCTTCGGAAATTTCCTTAGACTTTTGCAAATCTTTCAAAGCAGCGTTGGCATCGCGACGAACATTGCGTATCTCAACTTTAGTCTGTTCGACTTCTCCTTTGACCACTTTGACGAGCTCTTTACGGCGATCTTCAGTCAAAGGAGGGAGAGGAACACGGATCTCCGTACCGGCTACTACCGGATTCAACCCAAGTTCACTCTTCTGAATGGCACGCTCGACCTCTTTTGAAGCATTGCGGTCAAAAACGCTGATCTTGAGGGTGCGGGCATCCTCAACGTTTACCTGCGCAACCTGACGAAGCGGGGTTGCCGTGCCGTAATATTCAACCATGATCCCGTCGAGCAAAGCCGGTGAGGCACGCCCGGTACGGATCTTGGACAAACGTATATCAAGAGACTTAATAGCGTTGTCCATACGTGATTTGGCATCTTTCTTAACGTCGTTAATCATAAAAAGTAACTCCTCAATCTGAGACCACCGTGCCCTCGTGCTCACCCAAAGCGGCACGCATAAAAGCACCTGGTTTAGTCATGGAAAAAACTCTGATGGGCATATGATGCTCGGAAGCTAAAGCAAAAGCAGTAAGATCCATGACCTTAAGTTGCTTTTGCATAACTTCCTCAAAGCTCAGAGTCTCAAAGCGCGTAGCCTTGGGATCTTTCATGGGATCGGCGCTGTAAACGCCGTCCACCTTGGTGGCCTTGAGCACTTCGGAACACTGCAATTCTATGGCGCGCAAAACCGCCCCGGTATCGGTAGTAAAAAAAGGAGATCCGGTACCGCCTGAGGCGATCACCGTAAGTCCCTGAGATAAAAGCTCCCTACCTTTACTTGCAGAATACTGTTCAGTGATCGAGGGAATGCCGTAGGCGCTCATGAGTACGGCTTTGCCGCCTTGACGTTTAAGCTCTTCGCGCACGGCAAGTCCGTTCATCACGGTGGCAAGCATTCCCATTTCATCGCCTGCAACTCTGTCAAAGCCGGCTTTTTGCAACGCGGCACCGCGGAAGATATTACCTCCGCCTATGACCAACGCTGTCTCAATTCCTTTGCTTTGCACCTCCAGAATGGAAGTTGCCAGCGCAGCAAGGATTTTAGGATCGATACCAAAGCCCAAATCTCCGGCCAAAGCTTCGCCTGAGATTTTCAGCAGAATACGACGTCTGTTTGCCTGTTCCGAAGTCATATGTGTCGCTCCAAGGAGAAATTACTTCTGAGCGTCGGCGATCTGAGCCTGAACTTCGGCAGCGAAGTCTTCCTGCTTCTTCTCAACGCCTTCACCAACTTCAAGACGCTTGAAGCAAACGACGTCGGCGTTGTGCTCTTTGAGCATCTGACCTACGGTGACGTTGGGATCACGTACGAAAGGCTGACCGGTCAAAGAAATTTCACCGGTGAATTTTCTCATACGACCTTCAACCATCTTTTCGGCGATCTCATGAGGCTTGCCTGATTTGACGGCCATTTCGATCTGCAGCTTACGTTCATGTTCAACCACGTCGGCAGCCACGTCTTCAGGCTTTAAGAAATCAGGCTTCATTGCACATACGTGCATGGCAACGTCTTTAGCCAAAGTCTCATCACCGCCCTTTAACACGGTGACTACACCTATCTTATTATTGGAATGGAGATAAACACCGACGGTATCACCGGCCTGAGCTTCGACAAAAGCAACACGACGCAAAGTCATGTTTTCACCGATCTTGGCAATAAGAGCGGTCAAAGTGGCGGCAACGGTTTCACCGTTACCAAAATCAGCAGCTTTGACAGCTTCGATATCATTAGAAGCAGTCTTCAAAGCAACTTCTGCTGCCTGCTTGGCAAAAGCCTGGAACTCGGCATTTTTGGCAGCAAAATCGGTTTCGGTGTTCACTTCAACCATGGCAACTTTGTTGCCGTCACGAGCGACGGTAATGATGCCTTCGGCAGCTACACGGCCGGCTTTCTTGGCAGCCTTGGCAGCACCGCTCTTACGCATGGCATCGATGGCAGCCTGCATGTCACCGTTGGCGGCAACCAAAGCCTTTTTGCAATCCATCATTCCGGCGCCGGTGGCGTCGCGCAGTTCTTTGACCATTGCAGCAGTTACGTTTGCCATATTCAAATCCTCTGATTCAAAAAAGGCCGGGGATCCGGCCTGATAAAACTTTTACAAGGCGCGCAAAATGCCCTGTAGCGAATGCGTTTGTCAAACCGAAATTATTCGGCTTGTTCAGGCTCGGTCTTAGCTTCCTCAGCCTGAGCCTCTTCGGCCACAACCTGAGAACGGGCAGCGTTGATGGTCTCAACAGCACCCTTGAAGTAGACTTCAACGGCACGGATAGCGTCGTCGTTGCCGGGGATCACGTAATTGACGCCGTCGGGGCTGGAATTGGTATCAACAACAGCTACCACAGGGATACCCAAATTGTTGGCTTCCTTGATGGCAATGTGTTCAGCTTCAGCGTCGATAACAAAGAGCGCATCGGGAAGTCCGCCCATATCTTTGATACCGCCTAAAGAACGGTTCAATTTCTCAAGCTCGCGGGTACGGAGCAAAGCTTCCTTTTTGGTAAGCTTGTCAAAGGTGCCGTCCTGGCTCTCGGTCTCGAGATCCTTAAGACGCTTGATGGACTGACGCACGGTCTTCCAGTTGGTGAGCATACCGCCCAACCAGCGGTGGTCGACATAGAACTGACCGCAGGAGGTAGCGGCAGGACCGACCTGATCACAGGCAGCGCGCTTGGTACCGACGAAGAGCACTTTGCCCTTGTGAGCAACCACTGAGCCCAAGAAGTTCATGGCGTCTTCATAGCACTGGACGGTCTTTTCCAAATTGATGATATGGATCCCGTTGCGAGCACCGAAGATGTACTGCTTCATCTTAGGGTTCCAGAAACGGGTCTGGTGACCGAAGTGAACGCCGGCTTTGAGCATGTCGCGCATGGTGATGGTAGACATTGAAATTTCCTCGTTGTTAAGGGTTATGCCTCCACTGTTTCACGTATCCGACCGCCAAAGCGGCACCCAGGACAGCGTGTTAATAAACAGTGTGTGTTTTAAAAAAAGTTGAATGTATGCCTGAGGGCAGATCCCAAAAGGCGGCTTATTCTAGCATGAAGGTCGCTTTTTTTAGGATTAAAAATTTAAAAAAACCGCTAAAAAAACGTCTTTAGTTTTTTTCAGGCAAATTGTTCTAAAAAATTTATGATCCAAACTGTTGCCTTATTGCCCCAAATATTTGCAAATTCTTAATTTTATGCACAAAAACAGGTCTAAAAGTCCGCATTTTGATAAAATTTAGGGCAAATGCCGTCGCACGCGGCAAAATGGCATATAAGAGAAAAGAGAGTGGGATCATGCGCAACAACAAAATGCAAATTTCTTTAAAGTCACCTTCTGAAATCGAAAAAATGCGAGTAGCCGGACGTTTGGCTGCTCAGGTATTGGAATTCATCGAACCTTATGTTGTAGCAGGCGTCACCACCGAAGAACTCGATGATCGCATGAACGACTATATCGTCAACGTCGAACAGGCTGTAAGCGCCGATTTAGGTTACGAAGGCTATCCTAAGGCCACCTGCATCAGCGTAAACGAGGAAGTTTGCCACGGTATTCCCGGATCTAAAATTTTACATAACGGCGACATAGTCAACATCGATATTACCGTCATCAAAGATAAATACTACGGCGATACCTCGAAAATGTATGTCGTAGGCGGTAAAACCTCCATAAGAAACGAACAGCTCATACGCTGTGCTCAAGAAGGAATGTACGAGGCCATTAAAACCGTCAGAGCAGGAAGCAATCTTGCCGATATAGGTGCAGCCATTCAGAAAGTCGCCGACCGTTATCATTTTTCAATCGTGCGTGATTACTGCGGTCACGGAATAGGCTCAGGCTTCCATGAAGATCCTCAGGTTTTGCACTACAAGAATAATTTCGATTTGCTTTTAGAGCCCGGCATGTGCTTTACCATAGAACCGATGATCAACGCCGGTACCTATAAATGCAAAGTTAATCGCAAAAACGGTTGGGTGGTCACCACAGCCGATCATCAGCCTTCGGCACAATGGGAACATACTTTGCTGGTTACAGCAGACGGCGTTGAAGTGCTTACTTTAAGAAAGGACGAGGATTTTCCCCGCATAATTCATCACTGAGGATTAAACCGGTCCTATGTTTGAGAACATCAAAGTTCCGAGACTCATCGACGAAAACGCATCCAGATCATGTTGTGTTTTTGACGAAAAAAACACTGACGTCACCGAGGTAAAGCAGTGCCGCCAGATGCTTTCGTTATTTCATGATCACCTTAGTAATTTTTTCCAAAAAGGTGCTGCCATACACGCGCTTTTGGAAAGTCGTACGCATTTTTTAGATCACCTCTTGGGAAGACTTTTCAAACATTTCGGACTTGATGAAGGTGACAAACTGGTTCTTTTGGCCGTGGGCGGTTTCGGTCGCGGAGAAATGTTCCCTGGATCCGACGTCGATATCTTCATTGCCGCCGACTGTGACGAAATTCCTGACACTCTGGGCGAGAAAATCGAAGCTTTCGTATCCTACCTTTGGGATATCAAATTAGACTTGGGATCATCAGTACGAACCCTGTCTGAAACCGTGTTGGAATCACGGCGTGACATCACCATACGCACCAACCTTCTGGAAAATCACTTTATTGCAGGTTCAAGAGAAGTACTCTCAAAACTGGAAAAAAGACTGGACGCAGATCAATACTGGGATCCAAGACGTTTTTTAGATGCAAAGGTAAAAGAGCAGCACGAGCGTTACCATCAATACCGCGATACCGTCTATTCAATAGAACCCGACGTAAAAAACAACCCCGGGGGATTGCGCGATCTGCAGGTGATCATGTGGATCACGGCCATGCACAGCAAAGCCAAGACCCCAGAAGACATTTTCCGCATCGGTCTTTTTACTCAGGACGAGTATTCGGAATTTAAAGAAAGCGTACGTTTTCTTTTTGAAGTACGTTTTGCCCTGCACCTGTGTTCAGGAGGCAGTAATCGTCTTACGCTGGACATGCAAAAAAGTACTGCAGCCCTTTTAGGTTACGGTGACGAAGGCAATGCTCCTGTAGAAAGCATGATGCGCGAACTTTTCAGAACATTCAGACGCGTACGTGAATTAAACGATATAGTTCTGCAGCTTGAAACCCTCAGGATCAAAGGTCAGCTGGACGGCGAAGACGATCCCGTATTTTTAAACAGTTTTTTCGTACAACGCGGAAAATACATAGATATTCCGGATCACGAGCTTTTTCACAACGATCCTGGCAAAATCCTCGAGCTTTTTCTGCAAATTGCCAAACATCACGAAATACGCTCCATCCACGTCAATTGCTTAAAAGCTTTGCGCAACTCCAGACGAGCTCTTACTCAGTACTTTATCGAACACCCAAGTTGCCGTCGTACTTTCAAAGCCATACTCACGGATCTGGATTCTGTAACCACGGCTTTGCCGCTGATGCACGAAACACGCGTACTTTCTGCGTATATGCCGCAGTGGGCCCGCATTGAAGGACTGACCCAGTTTGATATGTTCCATCTTTTTTCGGTTGACGAACATACCATAAGAGTTTTGTCCAATCTCAAAGCTTTGCAAAACAGCAACGATCCTACTTTTTCGCTGTTTACTACCTGTATGCACAGGTTATCAGAGCCGGGACTTTTATGCGTGGCAGCATTTTTACATGATATTGCCAAAGGCCGCGGAGGGCATCATGCCGAAGAAGGAGCCAAAGAAGCCTTTAATTTCTGCCAACTTCACGGTTTTGCTTCTTTTCAAACCGAGCTGATCGCCTGGACCGTGCACAGTCATCTCATGTTTTCCAATACTGCAACCAGACGTGATATTGCCGATCCTGAGGTGATCAACAAATTTGCAGCCTTTGTAAAAGACGAAGAACATTTGAACATGCTCTACTGCATGACCGTAGCCGACATCACCGCAACTAACGAGCATGAATGGAATTCTTGGAAAGATTCAATCTTCAAGCAACTTTACTTGTCAGTAAGACAAGTATTAAGAAGCGGTCTGGGATCTGCTCAGGACACCACGTTACA
>CALBLB010000017.1 GCA_937896115.1 uncultured Succinatimonas sp. | reverse complement strand
TGCAACTGTAGACTTTTTAACGCAAAAACTGACGACTTTTTAATGCAATACAACACTATGCCCAAAGATAAAGCCGTGGTGCTTAATTATCCTAACTTGGAAGTTGCCGATTCAATGGCAGTACTGTATGCAGAAAGGCTGTTTGGCAATCGTGATCCGCTGAGCTTTTTGGAAATAGGCGCAAACGAGCTTTTTGAAACATATAGCCCTGAAGACATAGTAAAAAACATTAAACCGTCTGTATCTTGAACTTGATTATCAGTACTACCCCATACAAGACGAAGCTTCGGTACGCTCTCATCTGCAGATGTATTTAAGGGGAGCGGAAATCAAGGCTACAGTGGAAATACATAATGCCAAAGGTCGTTCGGATTTGGAATTTGTCGCCGGGACAAGATATTTTGTGATGGAGTTTAAGTATCAACGAGAAGGTGATGATCCTGGGCTTTTACTCAAAGAAGCGGAGAAACAAATCAGGAGCAAACACTACGGAGAGCAACTTTATCCCAAACTTAAGCACATACATCTGGCGTTGGTGTTCTCAGCATCTGAACGTCAATTTGTGAAATATGCAGTGTTTTAGAAAAATATTCACCGTCAATTTGGTGAATATTGCACTCAAGTCGTCCAAACAGCTTGAGTGCTTAAAAATGCTCGGATATGCTAATCATATGAATTTTCGCTAATGTTGCGATATAAGACGATGATCCGGATATTCATAAAAGGCAGAATTGGTCTTTAAGGAAAAATTATGGTCAAGGTTAAACTGCGTGTCGTTGAATATGTTGCAGGTGCTTTAGTAGGTTGGTACTTACTTTATCTTATAGCTGTAGGTCTTATCTCTTCTCCTTCAGGACAGATATATGCTCCCAAGGCTTTGGATCCTGCCGCAACTGATAACGACAAAGCTGCAGTCTTGGCAGAAGGTGTGGTCAAGTCAATTGAAGACTGTCTTGATTCTTCTTTTGGTTGGGAGGTAAACGATCTCTTTTTCGTGCCTCAGCTTATGGACAATACTCCTGCATATCAGCACGGAGTAATTTACGCTACCCGTCCTGCATCGGATATCCTGGCCAAGACCGTAGCACGTTTTGGTAAAACCGATACCATCGACAAACGCCTTGCCGATGCCACCTCACGCTTTTTTACCTATTCAGAAAAAGTATGGGGCTTTTGGTTTATCTATGATTGTGAAGGCAAGTATCGTGAAGGTATAAAAAATTGGCGTGCCTGGGCGCAAAGCGTGGGAACCAATGTCAAAAATGCCGGCGTGTATAACTTAAAATCAGACGATATTTACGAGATCTTAAAATACTGCTCAAACATGATTGACTATTCGATAGGTATTTTGAACAACGAGCAAATGAGTCATTTTGATGCCGATGACAATGTATTTTTTACCAAGGGAATTTGTTCGGTGGTAGGCAATATGCTGAGAGCTTTGCTTGCCGTTGACTGCTCGATTGCCGAGCGCGGCGGACAGGAAAACGTCGATGAGGCCTTAAGACGTCTTGATTATATCGCTGCGTTTAATCCGCTTTATGTAGTGGCAGGCGGTAACGATACCGGAGATGCGATGTTGCCGAACCATGTCGCTGCTTTGGCTCGTCATATCGACGTGGCCGGACAAAGGATCAACGATCTTATGAGCGCGATGGAAAAATAAGCCATGGAAAAGATTTGGCGCTGGTTTGAATCGCTGGTGCCCCCTTTCCCCGCAGAGGAACGGGGAGAGCCTCCTGACGGTTTTTTCCGTTTTATTTTTTTCTACACTCAGGGCTTGTGGAAGTTTCTCATTGCCATTGCCTGTTTAAACGCCATGTTGGCTGCAGGGGAAGCTTTGTTCTTCATGTGCATGGGCAACATAGTCGATTGGACTGCTTCCACCTCTCCTGCTGATTTTCTTGACAGCTACGGCAGCCGACTCATCATCATGATGCTGATTGCAGGCGTGGCTTTGCCAGTGGCTTCTCTGCTTCACTCTTTGCTTTTGCATCAGACCATCTCCGGAAATTATCCCATGCAGGTAAGATGGCAAACTCACCGTCAGATGTTGTCGCAGTCATTGGCTTTTTTCTCCAGCGAATTTGCAGGGCGGGTTGCCAACAAGATCATGCAGACGGCCATGGCAGTACGCACTTCGGTGTTAAAACTCATCGACGTAGCCGTACATATGATCGTATACATCTGCATGATGCTGTGGATGCTTTCAAGAGCCGATCTTGTTTTAGTTACGCCCTTGGCCGTATGGTTACTGCTTTACGCGCTGTCCATTTATTTTTTTGTTCCAAGACTGCGCCGCGCCGCCTCACTTCAGGCTGATACCCGCTCGGATATGGTAGGTCGCATCGTGGACAGTTATGTAAATATTTCTACGGTAAAGCTCTTCGGCGGTTTGGGCCGTGAGGTGAACTACGCCAAAGCCTCGATGGAGTCTTTTTTAAAAAGCGAATACAAGGCCATGCGCCTTTTAACGATGTTCGATGTAAGCGTGCAATTTATGAATTACACGCTGGTGATCGTCCTTTCGGTAATGGCTCTCATGCTTTGGACCGTGGGAGTGGTAACTCCCGGTGCCATTGCTATTGCCATAGCCATTGCCATAAGGGTTATCAATATGTCGCGCTGGATGATGTGGGAAGTCTCGGCAATTTTTGAAAATATCGGCATGGTTTATGACGGTATGAAGACTCTTTCAAAGCCGGTAAGCATAAGAGATCCTGTAAAACCTGCAAAAGAGCCTCCGAAAGTCGGCGTGATCGAGTTTTCCAACGTGAGTTTTGGCTATCGCGGGGCCGAGCAGATCTTCTCTCAATTAAATTTAAAAATAAAACCAGGGGAGAAATTGGGAATAGTAGGACCTTCTGGGGCTGGTAAAACGACGCTGATAAATCTGCTTTTACGCTTTTACGATATAAGTTCTGGGGCCATTACCTTAAACGGTCATGACATACGTACCTTTAAGCAGGATGAATATCGCGATCTTTTTGCCATGGTCTCCCAAGATCCAGCACTGATGCACCGTACCGTAAGGGAAAATATCTGCTACGGCTCGGTAAGCGATGCTGAGGAAATGCATAAGGCAGCAGAGCTTACGGATTCTCTGGCATTTATCGAAAATCTATCTGATTATCGCGGTGGTCACGGATTTGACACTTTAGTAGGAGAGCGGGGCGTAAGACTCTCTGGCGGACAACGTCAGCGTATAGCTTTGGCTCGGGTGATCATGAAAAATGCTCCCTATTTGATTTTGGATGAGGCTACTTCGGCATTGGATTCGGAAACGGAAAGTCTGGTGCAGAAAAATCTTGCGAAAGTTGTTGAAGGTCGTACGGTCATAGCCATTGCTCATCGCCTTTCCACGCTTGAAATGATGGATCGCATCATCGTACTTGACGAAGGCAGGGTGGTGGAAGACGGAACCATGCAGGAATTGCTGTCAAAAGACGGTTTATTCAGAAGATTATGGCAGTTACAGTCACACGGTTTTATCGGAAATTAAAAAATCTTTATTATTCAAATAAATAATAATTAAATCGAGCTTTAATTAAAATTTTCTGAAAAATAATGTTGACACCTCAAAAAAAATGTCTATAATGCCATCTCGTTGTCGTAAGACAGCCACCTCACCGAA
>CALBLB010000016.1 GCA_937896115.1 uncultured Succinatimonas sp. | reverse complement strand
AATGACGAGAACATAAAAGTCATTGCCGACGGTTCGTCTGACGTTAACAAAGGCACTGCAAAAGAGCAAAATTCGGCTCTTTCAAAAGAACCTGCTACCCCTCAAGCTCCGGTTTTAGCAGATGTAAAAGAGTCAGAAGATCTTAAAACCGCACTGGGCAACGCTGTTCCGAAATTAGGAAACAGTCAGGATGAGACCAAAGATCTCAAAAATGACAAAGCCAATCAGGTACTCTCTTTATTACAAAGCGACGGTTTGCCGGTGTTGTCGGCTTTGCAAACTTACGTTCCAGCAGATGATGACGATATTGAAGAGCCCAAACGCCCCGACGGTTCGTGGTACAAACAGACCGTTCACAAAGGTGACAATATCTCGACTATTTTTAATTACTTAAATCTGCCCAACGGTACATTAGCACAGATCACCAAAGTGGCATTAAAAAACGATCTCTCCTTGCAAATAGGCCAGCAGCTTCATTTCCTAATCGACGATCACAACAACGTTTTGGAGCTGGTCAAACCTTTAAGTGATAAAGAGCAGGTACGTTTTACCAGATTAAATCCTAAAGACGCTTTCAGTGTCATCCATGAACCGGTAAATGCCCATGTGCAAAGTGCAAAGGCTATAGCAGCCTTTGCAGAAGCTGCAAAAATGCCCAATGCAGTGGAGGCTGCCAAAGACCGAGCCAAGGCTGAGGAAGAAGCCAAACTTCTTGCCAAGCAGGAAGCCGAGCAGGCTAAAAAAGATGCCAAGAGCCGCCCGAGACTTTTGGTAGTACAAATGCGCCGCGGTGAGAATTTCAAAACAGCGGCCAAACGTGCAGGGCTTACCCCTTCGAATATCGCTACCTTGCGTCAGGCTCTGTCAGGTAAGGTCAACTTAAATCATCTGACCGCAGGAGATACCTTCCGCGTGCTCTTTAGTAATATAGGAACTTCATCATCCATAACCGCACTTGAATTCAATACTTCACGTAACGGTAAAGTAAGTCTGTTCCGTCACCCGGATACCGGCGCCATGTATGAAGAACACGGCTATAAGCCTACTACCGGCGTATTCCGTCGTTTCCCGGTCAACGGCAATTTACAAGTAAGTTCGCCGTTTAACCCGCGCCGCTTCAATCCGGTACGCCGCAAGATCTCGCCGCATAACGGCATTGATCTGCGTATGCCGATAGGCTCTTCGGTTTTTGCGCCTTCAGACGGTGTGGTTACCTACGCAGGCTTCATGCGCGGTGGCGGTTACACCATCATCATCAAACATATGGGGGCATATTCTACGGTTTACATGCATCTGTCTAAAATGAACGTAAGCAAGGGTCAGCGCGTGCATTTGGGACAGCAGATAGCCAAATCAGGAAATACCGGCCGCTCCACGGGACCTCATCTTCACTATGAGATCCGCATCAACGATCGCAGCGTCGATCCTTTGAAGGTAGATCTGCCTGCTGGTTCGCAATCGTTGGTTGCAGAAAGACGACAAAAATTCCAAAGCACGGTAAAGGTATTAAAATCTGATCTCTACAAAGACAGTTTGGCCATGCGCCGTCAATGATCATGTACAAAAGCGCTGTGGCGCTTTTGTTTTGTGCGTGATTTAACTTTAACCCACCGCACTCCAAGGAAAAGGTAAATTGTTCGAGTTCATCAACTTCAAAGACGAAGCCGTAGCTTTAACCAAATGGCTTATCTCCATTCCGTCGGTCACCACTACCAAGGGTGAGGCCGATATTGCAGAAGCTGTATGGAGAGCGCTTAAAGATACCGACTACTTCAAAGAAAACCCTGACAATCTCATCTACGTACCGCACCAAGACATGGTTCACCACTCAATCTGCGCCTTAGTAAAATGTGCCGATGAAAAGCAAAGCGATACCGTCTGTCTTTTGTGCCATTGCGATACCTCAGGAAATGACGAATACGGAGTGTTAAAGCCTTATGCCTTCAAATCAGACGAATTAAAGGAAAAACTGCGCACCTACTTTAAAACCAAAAGCCGCCGTCAGACTCAGCTAAGTTACGACAATACCGTCTACGGCTTGGGGGCTTTTGAGTGCAAAGCCGCTGCCGGCACGCTCATCACCATGGTTAAGGAAGTATCCGACAATCTGCAGGATCTGCCCTTCAACCTGCTGTTTGTCTGTACCACCCAAAGCATGAACGGCAGTACCGGCATACGGGAATGTCTGCCTTATTTAAGATCGCTGATTAGCGATCACGCTTTGGATTTAAAACTTACCGTAGCCTTCAGACCCGAGGAAAACCCCGAAGAGGACAATACCCTAAAACTTTACGTTTCAAACTCGGGGCTTTGTGAACTGGGGTTTTATGTTTTAGGACAGGAAGCTGATAAGCACCATCCTTTCCATGGTTTTTCCCCTGCTCAGACTGCCGCACACATCATCGAAAAAACCGAGTTAAGTTGCGATTTTTGTAACGTACAAAATGAGACTCCCTATGTTCCGGTATTGCGCGGACTCATGTTTCCGCACCGCTTAAGCGACGGAACTCAGGAGGCAGCCATCATTACTTTTGACCTGCCCTTTGCCAGAATAAATTTCGCCGCGGCATTGGAAAAAATGAAGGGGATCGCCGCCCAGGCTCTTGAAGAGAGTTGTCTTAGCATAGAAAACCGTCAAGCCTTGTATCAAACCCGCAAACACGAAGAATTTAAGCCGCGCATGCGCGATGCCGAAGTACTGTCGTACTCAGATTTGCTCTACAGAGCTTCACGACGTTATCGCGGCGATCTCAGCGCTGATATGGAAAAGCTTTTGGAACGTTGCCGCAATGAAAATTTAAGTGAAGAGCTCACCATTCACGCCGTGATCTCCAAACTCTCAAAACTGGCAAGACTGCCCAAACCTTCGGTGGTGGTATTTTTAGGCTCCAATTTTATCCCGCGTCAATATTTAAGACAGAATAATTCTGACGATCGCGAGATCTACATGAAGCTTAACCGTGTGGCCGAAAGCTTCAACAGCGAGCATGTACAGCAGATCCTCTTAAAAGAAGGTGCGCCTGCCTCCGACTGCTGTTTCATGCGCCCTGCAGGAACCGATCACGCAGGAGAGATCCTAAACGCCGAAAGTCCGTCTCCTGCCGGCGATTTTTACGATTTCGGATCTCCTGCGGTAACGCTTACCTACCGCGGGCAGGATCTCAACGAGCCCACCGAGCACGTCTCCACCGAGATCTTCGACATCATTCCTGCATTTTTATTAAAGGTTTTTGAAGAATTCAAAAGCGATCCTGAAGACAAACAGTCACAGATCGGCAACTGACGTTAAGATAAGCGAAAGCAATACTTCACAACCGTGACGGGAAAAGCTCACATAACAGCCCACTCCGTCGTCCTTATTGATCCCGGCGGCATCAAGTACCGCCGGAATATCAGCCCCGCTTCCGCCCAAATCTTCAAAAGAGCTGGGCAAATTGAGTTGTGCAAAGAGTTCCCTTACCGCTCTTATCCCCTCGCGCGCCGTTTTGGCAGGATCGGCAAAATCAAGAGCTATCCCGAATACTCCCGAGGCAAATTTGGCAGCTTTTAAAGGATCTTTACTCATTACCGCTTCAAGCCAGGAAGGAAAGATCAAGGCAGCAGCCTGACCGTGTGAGCAGTCATATACCGCCTCAAGCCCCAAAGACAGCCTCTCTATGGCTAGATTTTCGCTGCGATTAAGACCGTACCCTGTGTAAGCCAATACTCCTGCCCACATGAAGTTGGCTTTGGCCGCCAGATCGCCCGGATCTTGTTGCAAACGCCTGAGCATCTCCACCAAAGTCTTTAAGATCCCTATGCAAATGCTGTCAGACAGTTCAAAACAAATATTGTTGGTAAAAAATGTTTCGGCACAGCGGATGAGAATATTGGCAAAAGAAAGCCCGAGGTGCTTGGGGAACGAGGTAATAATTGCAGGATTGCACAGGGCAAAACGGGGAAATACGCAACTGTGTCTTAAATGATAAATCTTGATCCCGCGTGCCTCGTGCTGCTCTTCTGAAACCGTGATCTCATCTGAAAGCTCATCTCCTGATCCCGGGACCGTTACTATTACGCCTAAGGGAAGCGCGTCGCAAATTTCCTCAGGATGTTCCAACATACGGTGCAAGCCGCCTGCAAAACGTACTCCTGCGGCTATGGCTTTGGCCGAGTTAACCACACTGCCACCGCCTACAGCCAAAATAAAATCCACTCCGCGCTCTTTGCAAAATTCAATTCCGCGGTAAACAAGCCCCAGTCGTGAATTTTTCTGCACCAAGCCCAACTCGCAATGCTCTATGCCGGCCTCATCAAGACTGTGTCTTATCTTATCCAAAAGCCCGGGATCGGTTACATGCTGTCTGCCGTAATGAATGAGTACTCGTGATCCGCACCAGTTTTTAACGGTTTGACCGGTATACTCCTCCTGCCTATCTCCAAAGAGGATCTGCGTATGAGGTGCGGTCAACAAGTTGTTTGCGTTCATAACGTCTCCTGCAGGCATGGCTAACTCAAACTCTCTGTATAGATTTTAACGTTTTTGAGACAAAACGCCCACCTGCTGTGCAAACCGGGGTGTTCAACAAAAAATATTAAAAATCAAAATACTATTTAACACCAACGTTTTTTTTAGCCTCTTGCAATGATTAATCTTAATTTCCGAATTTTAAAAATATATTACTGATATTAAAAGTAAAAATTAAATAATTCCTATTTTTGTACAAAAAATATGAAATTTAACTTGCACAAAGAGCTCAATGCCCTAACAATATGCGCAAATTGTGCGGGGTAAACACGTACAAACAGCGCAGTAACCCAAAAGTTTTACTAAACAGGTTCTGCGGGGCCTCTTTCATAAGAAAGATTCACTTCCGTTCTTATTTTCGGAGATTTGCAGGAATGGAAAATGAGCAGCAGCAAGCTGTAAATGCGGCAGTGCCGCAGGACCCTCTAGGTGTTGATAACAAAGTACAGACCAACGCCAAAAACGCCCATCGTCCAGGAGATCTGCCGGGTCAAAAGGCATCCCCTGCGGAGCAACACAAAAAACCCATCTTGGAGATAAGCGAGCTTACCAAGAAATACGACAGCTTCACTGCCGTTGACGGAGTAGATCTTACCGTATACGAAGGTGAAATCTTTGCTCTGCTGGGCTCCTCAGGATGCGGTAAATCCACCCTCTTACGCATGCTGGCAGGTTTTGAATCGCCGACTTCGGGCACCATTACCTTAGACGGCAAAAACATCATCGATCAGCCGCCCTACAAGCGCACCATCAACATGATGTTCCAGTCTTATGCCCTCTTTCCCAATATGACGGTAAGACAGAACATCGCCTTCGGCCTTAAACAGGAAAAACTTCCGCGCAATGTGATCAACGAGCGTGTTGAAAAAATGCTCAAACTCGTGCACATGGAAGACTATGTGGATCGCCGTCCGCATCAGTTATCAGGCGGTCAGCGCCAGCGCGTGGCTTTGGCTCGCTCCTTGGCAAAAGAGCCGAGATTGCTGCTCCTTGACGAGCCCATGGGTGCTTTGGATAAAAAGCTGCGTGAACAGATGCGCCTTGAACTTGTGGACATCATCAATTCAGTAGGCGTGACCTGCCTTATGGTTACCCACGATCAAGAAGAGGCCATGACCATGGCCGATCGCATTGCCATCATGGACAGAGGCGAATTCGTGCAGGTGGGCGGTCCGCGTGAGATCTACGAAAACCCCAACTGCCGTTTCAGCGCCGAATTCATAGGCTCGGTGAACCTTTTTGACTGCACGCTCATCTCCTCAAATCAAAAGCAGTCTTTAATTCACACCGATGATTTTGCCAAACCCATAGAACTTGAGCACGATCTGGATCTTGCCGACGGCATGCCTTTATCCATCGCCCTGCGTCCTGAGAAGATCT
Organism: uncultured Succinatimonas sp.; assembly: GCA_937896115.1. Taxonomy (GTDB): domain Bacteria; phylum Pseudomonadota; class Gammaproteobacteria; order Enterobacterales; family Succinivibrionaceae; genus Succinivibrio. The sequence goes on along the minus strand of CALBLB010000016.1, from coordinate 231 downwards.
ATATTTCCAAGACCCCGGATGACAACGGTCCGTCCAATTGTTGCGACGGCATAGTAGAAAATATCGCCTATCTCGGAGATATTTCCATCTACTACGTACGTCTGCCTTCAGGACGTCTCGTCTCCTCCACCCTCCCCAACGTGGATCGTTTCAAAACCGGTCTGCCGATTTGGGATGATCATGTGTATTTAAGCTGGGATCCTGAATCCTGCATTGCTCTGACCATCTAGG
>CALBLB010000015.1 GCA_937896115.1 uncultured Succinatimonas sp. | reverse complement strand
CGATGCCGCCATGCCCTATGTCGCTGACACTCTGTTGCGCCTTACGCAAAATACCAAAAGCGCTACTGTCTCAAGGGAAAATACAAATGCCTTCAGGCTTTTTGAAGATGAAGAGGATTACCGCAAATTTAAAGAGCGCCACGCACGCGATCAGGTTCCAAGAGGAGAGCTTGCAAGCTATGCAGGCGACGTGTTTTTAGGCATTGACGCAGGATCGACTACCACTAAACTTGCCGTCGTGGGTTCAAACTGCGAACTGCTCTATACGGATTACCGCAGCAATGCTGGAACCCCGCTTGACACGGTCATAGACGAGCTTAAGACCTTTTACGCTAAAAAACCTCAAAATGCGATCATCAGAGCCTGTTGCTCCACAGGTTACGGAGAAGATCTGGTAAAAGCCGCATTGCACGCAGATTTAGGCGAAGTCGAGACCTTTGCGCATTTACGCGCAGCCCGCCAGTTCTGTCCTGACGTAAGCTTTGTTATGGACATAGGCGGTCAGGACATGAAATGCTTTTTCGTTCGTGACGGCGTAATCGAAGGCATCACCTTAAACGAAGCCTGCTCGGCAGGATGCGGCTCCTTTATCGAAACTTTTGCCAAATCGTTGCACATGAATGTGCGTGACTTTGCCGCATTGGCCGTAAAATCCCAAGATCCCGTGGATTTGGGAACGCGTTGTACCGTGTTCATGAATTCAAGGGTGAAACAAGCCCAAAAAGAAGGCGCGGCAGTATCCGACATTTCTGCAGGGATCTCTTTGTCAGTCATTAAAAACGCCCTGTTTAAAGTCATGCAACTGCGCGATACCTCAAGTCTTGGAGATCATATAGTCGTACAGGGCGGAACCTTTTTAAACGATGCGGTGTTGCGCTCTTTTGAAAAACTCTTAAAACGCGATGCAATAAGACCTAATGTGGCAGGTCTTATGGGCGCCTACGGGGCTGCGCTTTTAGCCAAAGAAAGTAAAATAGAGCAAACGGCTTTGCTTCCTTGCAACGAACTTGAAAGCTTCAAAGCCACCTCGAAGAATTATCGTTGCAAACGCTGCGGCAATGCCTGCAACATCACCATGTTGCGCTTTTCAGACGGAGGGCGTTACTACACCGGCAATCGTTGCGAAAAAGGCATAGGCGGAGCCCCCTCATGCACCAGCGAGAACAATATTTATCAGTACAAATACGAGCGCGTATTCGACTATAAACCAAGAGAGCACGCACCGCGCGGACGCATCGGCATCCCGCGCGTCTTAAACCTTTATGAAGACTATCCTTTTTGGTTTACCCTGTTTACCAAGCTCGGATTTGAAGTGGTACTCTCAGCTCAAAGCTCTGCTGCTATGTACTGCGAAGGCATGTCGACCATTGTGTTACCCGGCCAAGCTTACGCACGGGCATATCATGGATCTGATAGAAAAAGGGGTAAAAACCATTTTCTACCCCTGCATTCCCTACAATATGGACGATGACAACATCAAAGTTGATAATCGTTACAACTGTCCGGTGGTGGCTTCATATCCTGAAAACATACGCGGGAACATGGATCTTTTAAAAGAAAAACATGTAACCTTCATCCAGCCTTTTCTCCCTATTGCCCGCCCCAAGGCTCTTAGTGCCAGATTAAGACACGAGCTCAAATTAAAAGGCATACGCGTGTCAAAACGTGCCGTCAACAAGGCCGTAATTTCTGCCTATGCAGAACTTGAACGCTACAAACATGACGTACTCGCAAAAGGTCATGAAATCATTCAAAATGCCAAAGCCTCGGGTCGACATCTCATTTTGCTTGCCGGCAGACCTTATCATATAGATCCTGAAATCAATCACGGCATCCCGCAGATGCTGTCATCTTACGGCTTGTCGGTGATCTCAGAAGACTGCGTGCGCGACATCAGCGTAACGCAGGAGCAGACCGGACTTGTCAATCAGTGGAGTTATCATGCGCGCCTCTATCACGCCGCTGAAGTTGCCGCAGAAGATCCTGCCATCACTCTCATTCAATTAAGCTCTTTTGGCTGCGGCCTAGACGCCATCACCACCGATCAGGTACGGGATATCCTCGAGAAACACGGTCGCATCTATACTTTGTTGAAACTTGACGAGGTATCCAATTTAGGCTCGGCGCGCATACGCTTAAGATCACTGCTTGCAACCATCTCCCGCCGTCGTGAAAAAGCCTTTGAACC
>CALBLB010000014.1 GCA_937896115.1 uncultured Succinatimonas sp. | reverse complement strand
CCTGCCGTAGCCACCAATGCCAAGGCAAAAGAGCGTTTGTAACCAAGCTCAATCATCGTAGGGATCACCATAGATCCCACGGCGGCTACGGTAGCAGGACCTGAGCCTGAAACAGCGGCAAAAAACATGCAAACAAGGACGGTTACAATGGCAATTCCGCCGGTGATGCGTCCGAAAAACACGTTGCATACGTTGAGAATACGACGGGATACTCCCCCTGCCCCCATTAAATCGCCTGCCAGAATAAACATGGGTACGGCCAAAATGGGGAATGAGTCGCAAGCATTGACCATGGCCTGAGGCACGGACGAGAGAGAAATGGACTCACCGCCTACTAGTGAGCACAAAGTTGCAAAGCCTATGGCTATACCTACGGGGAGATTCCAGAAGAGGAAAATCACCAGACAGCCAATGAGAATGACGGGTACTGAAAACATCATTTATTCCTTATGTTCACTCTTCATCGGAAGGATCATGCAGATGCTTTATTCCGTGAACCATGGCCTGTACCACGCGTACTGAGGTTAAAGCAAAACCTACTACAGGGGCTGCATAGACTATCCACATGGGAATACGCATGGAAGGTGACAGCAGACCTATGTTGTACTGACGGGCCATAAACTGCCATGCAAGTGCAAGGATCCAAATAGAAAATACCAAGAAAAGTATTTGCCCAAAGAGCGTCACGTATTTACGTACGGCTTTTGGAAATACCAAAAGGAATGCGTCGATGGTGATATGTTTCATCATAAGCGCACCGTAGCTTATGCCTACAAACACCAGCCACACGAAACAATAACGGGCAAATTCTTCAGACCATCCTAGCGACTGATGCATGCAGTAGCGCATGAATACCTGGATCCCCAGAACCACGGCAATTGCGGACATCAGTGCTACACAGAGATTTTTCTCCAAATTGCGATTTAGATATTTGACAAGAGACAGCATTTAACTTGTTTCCTTGCTACCGACATAAAAACACGGCCGACATTGCGGCCGTGCCGGGTTTTAATCAGTATTGTTTATTTAAAACCTGATCGAGGTATTCAGGATGATCCATCTTGGATTTGACCAGATCGTAAACACCGGCGGCTTTAGCCTGATCCTGCCATTGCTGACGATCTGCATCGCTAAGCTCTATGACTTCGCAACCGGCTTTCTTGAATTTGTCGACTGATAACGCATCGAGCTCTGCAGTACGATCACGCTGTTTCTTGGCAAAAGCTGCAGCTGCGTCGTCCATGGCCTTTTGCTGTTTGGGACTCATGGAATCATACTTGGCTTTATTCATAAGCAGGATCTGCGGGCTGAAAAGGTGTCCGGTCAAAGAAATATAGTGTTGAACCTCGTACAACTTGTTAGAATCGATGATAGCCAAAGGATTTTCCTGAGCATCAACGGTACCCTGTTGCAACGCAGGCAGAAGTTCGGCAAAAGCCATAGGAGTAGGATTGGCACCCCAAGCTTTCCACATGGCAAGCTGAATATCTGATTCCATCACACGTACTTTCTGGCCTTTGACATCGGCAGGAACCTTTACCGCCACTTTATTGTTGGTGTAGTTGCGGAAACCGTTACCCATGAAAGCCATAACCTTAAGGCCTTTTTTCTCCACCTGATCATTGACTTTCTTGGCAAGATCACTGTTAAAGCATTTCAAACCGTCTTCGGTACTTGAAAAGAGGAACGGAGCTTCCCAAAGATAAGTATCAGGGACGATTGAAGTTAAAACGGTAGGCTGAGTCATAACCAAATCGATATCACCGTTAATAGTGGATTCGGTGGCCACACGATCATCACCTAACATATTGTCAGGGAAATGTTTTACCTTGATGGTTCCGTCGGACTCTTCTTTGGCGATCTTCATCAGATCTTTGGCTGCGTCTTTAGCCGCCACGTTGGTGGCATTGGAAAAACGCAGGGTGAAATTCTCATCTGCCTGAGCAGAAGCTGAAGCGGCAATGATGACGGCACTTAAAGCT
>CALBLB010000013.1 GCA_937896115.1 uncultured Succinatimonas sp. | reverse complement strand
TTTTTATGTGGTAATTTAAATTATATCACAGAACAGCTTAAAATCAAGTCTTGATGATTGATTTAAAAGAAAAATATCTACTTTTTACCCTATCATTAAAATTTTCATTTCTAACTTAAACAGCTCTCAAAATTTTCATTTTTTGATGCTTTGAGCTTAAGTATGTGTGCATGTAATCGCACACCGGGATCTGCTGGGCAGCAGCTTCGCTTACCGAAGTATCGCGATGCACAATTCCTAAAAGATTGTCTTTGAAGTTTTGTTCGGCAAAACTTTGAATTTCCCTATTTAGCTTGATGCGATTGTCAGCCTGATTAATCACTATGTGGTACCCGTGACCTCCGTTGATCACACCGTCCATCAGGCCTCCTGCAAGTAATTGAGAAAACAGCGACACCGAAGCCGCATCGGCAAGCAAAGGCACGATTTGCATGTCTGAAACCTTTGACACCGATTCCAAAGCCTGAGAATACCCTGGAGCAAAATCGGCAATTACCAGCAAATCTTTATTGGAAAACAAAGATCCCTGCACCGTTTTAAAATAATTTTCCTGAGCCATTGCCTCATCAAGCAAGTTTCGCTGTTCTTTGGTAGATTTCCCAAAAGGAAGCACAAAAAGGTTCTTATCGACATTGACGCAAGCAGAAGCCCAGTCCTTTTGCGGCATGGTCACGAAGCCGCGATCGTCTGACAAGGACAAACCGAAATATAATCTCAAAGAGTTTTGCGGATCAAAATCCACTACGGCTACTCGGGTACCTGAGCGTGAAAAAACATAAGCTAAATTAGCCGCTAATGTAGTTTTACCTACTCCGCCTTTGGGAGAACATATACTTATTACTGGCATTTCATCAATCTCTTGTAAATGTCCTGCAACGGTTCATCCTGGTTTGCAGTCGCATAATTTCCATCATGCGAAGAACTGAACAAAGTTTTGGCATACCCTGTTTGAGAATTTGCTTTGTCGTCTTTACGTCCCCTTGCATCACTGCTTACTTGCGTTGATAAGGAAACAGCCCGCTCTTGTACAATCGGCTCCTGCTCCGATGAAAGAACAGAATGTTGGGTTAGAAAAGCTTTGAGGCTGCTACGACGCCGCGGCAGGTTACCTGAACTTTGCAAAACTGGTACTGACGTCTCTTTTTCCTGCGGCTTGGTGCTACTGCCGCCGTGAATAAGTTCCATCACGGAATTGCGATTTTTGATAGCTGGACTTTGTCCCAATTCGCTTTGGTTTATCAGCGTTTCTTTTTGTCCGGCCATCTGCCTTACCAAAGCAAATCCCGAATTACGACAATCAGCTTCTTTCAACGTTTTCTGGTCAAAATTTCTAAAACTTACGCCTTCATCCGCATAAGCTCTGACAAATTTATCTTCACCTAGGTGCTCCACTTTATCAGGCATGCCTTTTCTCCAGAAAATATGCGTAACAGCTTTAAATAAAATTTAATCTTGTGATTTTATCTCAAAAGAAACGACGCTAATAGCATTCAAGTCACGTTATCTTCTTATCAGTCTTAGAACACGCAAAAGGGAAACGAAAATCAATTCGTTTCCCTTTCTTTTTACTGATCTAAAAAACTACAGTTCTAAATTATTTTTTAGAAGCCGCATTGATTGCACGAATGCGGGCCGGCAACGAATACAGACGGATGAAGCCTTCGGCATCATGCTGGCTGTAAACGTGATCGGCTCCGAAAGTCACGAAGTCAAAGTTAAAGAGGCTGTTAGGAGAATCCTTCTGGATCACGGAAACATTTCCCTTATAGAGTTTGACTACTACCTTACCGTTGACATCTTTGGCGATTTCATCAGCTGCGGCCTGAAGGATCTCACGCAGACGGGTGAACCAGCGTCCGTCATACACAAGCTGTGAAAAATCGACGGCCAGCTTTTCACGATACTCGAAAGTGGACTTATCAAGTACCAGTTGTTCGATAGCGCGCAACGCGGCATAAATGATGGTGCCGCCCGGAGTTTCGTAACAACCGCGTGATTTCATACCGACGAGACGGTTCTCGGTAATATCGATACGACCCACTCCGTTACGGGCACCGTACTGATTGAGTAAATCCAAAACATGGAAAGCTGACAAAGTCTTACCGTCAACGGCTACAACCTTACCTTCCTTGATCTCAAGTTCATGAGTTTCAGGAGTATCAGGAGCTTTTTCAGGATCAGTAGTCCACACCCATACGTTTTCGGAAGCAGGATTCCAAGTATGCTCAAGTTCGCCGCCTTCAGTGGAGATATGCAGGCAGTTGGCATCGCGGCTGTAAATCTTCTTCAAAGAAGCTTTGCAAGGAATGTGACGCTCGGCCAGATAAGCCAATAATTCCTCACGAGACTGCAAATTCCAAATACGCCAAGGAGCGATCACGTCAAGCTGAGGGGCCAGAGCGGCGACAGCACTTTCAAAACGTACCTGATCATTACCTTTGCCGGTAGCACCGTGAGAAATGGCATCAGCACCTTCTTCCAATGCAGCCTCAACCATAGCTTTGGCGATGACAGGACGGGCAATGGCAGTACCGAGCAAATAAGTGCCTTCATACAGAGCACCGGTCTTCATCATTTCGAAGACATAGTCATTGCAGAATTCTTCACGCAAATCCTTAATAATGCACTTAGAAGCACCTGAAGCTTTGGCTTTCTCTTCAATACCTTCGAGATCTTCACGCTCCTGACCGACATCGGCAACAAAACAAATCACTTCACAACCAAAATTCTCTTTGAGCCAAGGGACGATGGTGGAAGTATCAAGACCGCCTGAATAAGCCAACAGAACTTTTTTGTACTGCTTATTGGTTTTTTCTAACATTTATAGTTCCTCAATTAAGCTTTAATTAACTTTGACAATACGGACATATGAATGTGGAGACGATTTTCCGCCTCATCAAACACTACACTCTTATTTCCGTCCATGACTTCATCAGTGATCTCATAATTGCGGTGCGCAGGCAGGCAATGCATGACAATCTGAGCACCGGAAGATGCCACCAAAGCATCATTGATTTGGTACGGCATATATTTCTTTTTAACACTGTCCAAAGGAGTGTTATCACCCATGGATACCCAAGTATCGGTATATAGTACGTCGGCACGTACTGCTTTTGGATCGTTGAACACTCTCAATTGGCAACCGTGCTCTTTGGCAATCTCCGAAGCTTTGGCAAAAACCTGTACGTCAGGACCGCATCCTTCTGGTACACAACAATCGACATTGACGCCTAAAATGGCACCGGCCACAAGCAGAGAATTGGTAACATTGTTACCGTCTCCCATGTAGCAGAGTTTAACTCCCTGCAATTTGCCCAAATGCTCTCTTACGGTCAGATAATCTGCCATAGCCTGAGCAGGGTGATACATATCCGACAGAGCATTTATAACCGGCACGGAACCGTATTGAGCCAATTCCTCAAGAGTTCTTTGCGAAAAAACGCGCCCTACCAAACTGTCTACCCAACGGCACAGATTACGTGAATAATCACCAATGGTTTCACGCTTACCTAATTCTCCGTTTTGCAGATCAAGGTAAACGCCGTGACCTCCCAGACGATAAAAAGCCAGTTCAAAAGTGGTTCTGGTTCTAAGAGACGGTTTTTCAAACATGATGGCGCCGCTTTTTCCTTCAAGCACATGTGCGTACTTTTTAGGATCTTTCTTCATTGCCGCGGCGGTATCCAGAATATCCAAATACTCATCCTGAGTGAACTCAAAGCCGGTCAGTAAATGACGCATGTATTTCTCCGTGAAGCATCATGTTCTTAAGCGCGGTCATCTTCCTTTAATAAATCTTGGGGAAAAGGCTACGTAAGCTGACGCATGAAAATTTTTTAACCTGTGTATATTAACAAAAAAGGTGCACTCTCGTCAGATGAAGTCCAAAGCGCGCAACGAAAGTGCAAGACAGGCAATGGCCCGTGACTCTGTAAGAGGAGAATCCTTGGAAAAAACCAATTCTTTAGCCTCATCCGGGGTAACCTTGATCATGGCAATCGGTTCAGGCTCATCTCCGCTTTCCAGACGATGTGTATAAAGATCGGTACACAAGAAGCAATGCATGCGCAACGACAACATTCCCGGAGCTACGGTCATTTCATCGCGTAATTTCACGCAATGCTTAAATCCGTACCCTAGTTCTTCTCCGAGCTCTCTTGCCAAGGCCTGCTCCGGACTTTCTCCTTTTTCTATTTTTCCTTTGACAAATCCCAACTCATAACGCTCAAAACCGCAGGCATACTCAGCACTCATCAAAAAATATTTACCGTCAAAAGGAACTGCCAGAACCGCACCGTTTCCTCCGCCCAAACGCTCATATGTCATTTGGGTACCGTTGGAAAATTTAAGATCAAGTTCTTCGACCGTAAAAAAATGCGACATTTTATGACTGCGTCTTGCCAATACCTGCGGCAACTGGGCTTGTAATGCCGAAAAATCTGCCATATCCAGCTCCTACAACTTTACTCAAAATTCTGCTTTACGTTTACGACTGGTATACTCTGCACTCGGATATTAACAGTTTTCAAATCTGCTCATCAGGTGTTTTTTAATGAAAGCTCCAACTTCCAAAAATAAAGATCTGCGACTGGACAAATGGTTGTGGGCAGCCAGATTTTATAAGACCAGATCTTTAGCCCGTGAAATGATCGACGGCGGTAAAGTAGATTACAACGGCGTAAGAGCCAAACCTTCAAGAACCGTGGAAATCGGTGCCAAAATAAAATTACTGCGCGGCGGTTTACGTACCGAAGTCGAGGTTTTAGAGTTGTCCGACGTACGCGGCCCGGCCCCGGTTGCCCAAAAGCTTTACAAAGAAACAGAAGACAGCATCAAACAAAGAAACAAACAACTAGAACAAATACGCATCAATGCACTGCTGGCGCCGCATCCTGACAGCAAACCGAACAAAAAGGAACGTCGTCAGCTTCTTGATATCAAATACAGCAAAACCCAGGAATAAAGTTATGAAAGATCATAGTAGTATTACCCGTTTCCTTTTCGATAATCACGGCGTTCGCGGGGAAATACTGCGCCTTGACGAACCATGTGCACAACTGCTCAAGGGCAAAAACTATCCAAAATGCGTACGTACCATGATGAGTGAACTTGCCGCCTCGGCCGTACTTTTTGCCGCAACGCTCAAAGATGGATCAGAAGTAATGGTACAAATTCGCGGAGGAGAAAAATCTCCCATTAAATATGCGCTCGTAAATATACGCGGTGATTTGAGTTTTTACGGATCAGCACAATTAAAGGAAGATACTCCCTGTCCTGACGATCTGAGCTTTGATAAATTGACTGGAAAAGACAGCGTTTTGGTACTAACTATTTTTCCTGCTGACGATCCCAAAAACAAATGGCAGGGCATAGTAGCAGTTGATCCCAAATCCATTGCGGCAACCCTTGATGGATATTTTAAAAACTCTCAGCAATTGCCTACTACCTTTTTCATCTGGTCTGACGATGAAAACCAAAGTAGCGCAGGCATCATGTTACAAGTGATCCCGGAGATTACCGGAAATCAGGAATCGCTTGAACACCTGTCGATACTGACATCCACCATGACCGCAAAAGAAATTCTGACTCTGCCTCCTACCGAATGTTTAGGCAGACTGTTTGCTCACGAACAAGTGAGAGTATTTCCCTCTAAAGTTCCGAGTTTCCGCTGTATATGTTCACGCGAGCGTTGTGAAAAAGCATTAAGTTCACTTGCTCCATCGGCTTTGGATTCTTTAATAGCCGATCACGGAACCTCAATGACCTGTCAGCACTGCGGACATACTTATATTTTCAATCAGCAGGATCTTGAAGAACTGCGTGCCAAAAACAATCAGTGAATTCTAGTCCTTAGGAATACAACATGACTTCCAACGATCATTCTCTTCAATTAAATCAACCTTCAAGCGGATGGATCAATGTCTCCGTTATGGGATGGGCCCATTTAGCCTCAGATTTTTACTGCGACATTCTTCCAATACTGTTACCGGTTTTAGCTCTGCGTTTTGGTTTTTCATACTCAGAATGCGGTGCCTTGTTCATGGCCTTTCAAATACTGGCTAATTTCATTCAACCGGTTATAGGTCTTGCCGCCGTACGCTATAACCTCAACTGGACCATGCCTCTATCCATACTTTTCGGCGGTATTTTTATTTGTTTGGTAACTTTGGCATCAAGCACTTGGATCCTGATAGCCACAATCATCCTTTCAGGCATGTGCGCCTCGACGTTCCATCCTGTAGCAGGCGGGATCATGCCAAAAGTCACCCCCAAAAATCGTGATGTTTTAGCAACATCGATTTTTATTGCCGGCGGCAACATAGGGTTTGCTTTTGCTCCTTTGGTTGTAGCTTTGTTTCTCGAACACTTCACCGACGACAAACTTTTCTATTTATCGTTTCCAGCAGTACTTACGGCCTGTGTAATTTACATGCGAAAGCTGCACACCAAGGAAAAACCTTTGTCCTCATCTCATATAAAAAACGTCGATATCAAGGCCCTGATGAAAAACGGTCCTTTCGTGTGGTTTACAGTAAGTTTCGCTCTGCGTTCACTTTGTTATTGTGCTCTCCTTATTTATCTGCCTTTACTCTTTAAAAATCACGGCTTTGACACCATGCAAAGTGCAGGTGCCGTAACAACCATGTTAATAGGTACGGCAGCCGGCGGTTTGGCCATAGGCGGACTCTCAACCCGCTTCGGTCTTAAATTTCTCATTTTGAGCACTTATGCGACTTGTTTTGCCGGCATTGCCGTCTTTTTATGGATGCCGGATCTTAGCTTAATAACTTATGTCGCACTGTTTATAGTCGGAGCATCAGTATACGGTTCTACACCTGTGGCCATAGTCTGGGCAGAGCGCATGCTTTCCCGTTCGGCGGCCGCTTTTGCCACCTCAATGATGTTAGGCTTTACTTTCGGTGTAGGTTATATATTGTCGGTACTCACTGGATTTATTGCCGATTATTTCGGTTTAAGCTTTGCTCTTGGCATCACTTTGTTACCTGCTTTGATAATCGCTTCCTTCATCCTTTTCCTACTAAAAGAACCTGAGGATAAGGAACTTCAGGCAGATTAAACAATAGGTTGATACGGTTACGTTTTTTTACGTAATGCTATGTAAATCCTTAGAATTCACCCTAAGGATTTACCAAGTAACCGCTGACAACGATGCTATACTGTGCACTTGTTTGGAAATAATCCGCGGGCAAGATAGTTCCTGCAATTCGATGAATACAACTTAATCGTAAATTTTTGACTGGAACTTGTCCGAATATTTGTTGATCGGAAAAGATCCCCCGTATTTGCGGATTAGGATGTCTAGAACAGCTGATTTCTCGAGGTCTCAATGTTTACAGCTAATTTATTGGAAACCTTCGGCCGTACTTCTGACGAACGCGTTGAAAATGCCATTGCGGAATTGAAGAAGGGACGCGGCATTTTGGTAGTCGACAATGAGGATCGTGAAAATGAAGGCGATCTCATCTACGCAGCCCAAACGGTAACTGATGCCCAAATGGCATTCATGATCCGTGAATGTTCAGGTATTGTCTGCGTATGTATTGAAGAAGATCAGGCTAAACGGATGAATCTGCCGCTCATGGTATCCCACAATACATCTGTGTACGGAACAGCTTTTACTATAAGCGTGGATGCTGCCAAGGGAGTAACCACCGGTGTATCTGCTCCTGATAGAGTCAAAGCCATTAAAGCAACTATCAATCCTGAAGGCTCGCCGTCAGATCTTGCCAGTCCCGGTCACACTTTCCCGCTAATTGCAAAAAAAGGCGGTGTATTGGAGCGTGACGGACATACCGAGGCTTCTGTGGATTTAGCAAGACTTGCCGGATTTACCCCTGCCGGAATTCTCTGCGAACTGTGCGCACCTGACGGCCTGATGGCAAAGCTTCCGCGAGTATGTGCTTTTGCTCTTGAGCATGATCTGACCGTTGTGACCATCAGCGATCTCATTGCTTATCGCAAAGCTCACAATGTTTGATCAGAGGCCGAAAAATTCTTTTTTTCCAGCCGTACCCGCAGATTGCGGCCGGCTGGGTTACAGGCTTGCAGGAGATCCGCACGGCAAAGTATTGGCTGTAACCCACGGTTGGGCGGCAGATTCCGAATTTACTCTTCCCTTAGCAAAACTTTTTCCTTCTTTTAGAGTAATGCTAATTGATCTCCCCGGATACGGTCTCAGCGCTTCTCTTGCAAACTATGCCAAAGATTTTGACTCAGTTGCCAACCTCATTTCCAATACCGTCCCGACGCACTCCGTATTGATGTCTTGGTCGCTTTCGACGCTTTATGCCATAAGAGCATGCTCTCTTGAGAAATCCTCTCCGTCAGCACTTATTACGATATGCGGTTCTCCGCGCTTTCCCGATGAAGATGGCAACCCGGGATTCAACAAACGTTATATAAGTAAATTAACTAATTCTTTTAAAGCACAAAACGCGCAACGATTGATCAAACTTTTTTACGCAATTCAAGGAGCTGGGGCAGGAGGAGATGCGATAAAAGCAAGTTTTGCAAAATTCACCATTCCACCGTACGAAGTACTTCAAAACGGGATCAAACATATGACGGAAGGTGATGAAAGAGAAAATTTAAGTAAATTATCCATTCCGAAATTACATCTTTTCGGCAGACAGGATCTTTTGGTACCGGCACAACAGGCCACGCTTCTTGCAAACTCAAAAAATACTGTTACCCATATATTCAGTAAGTCAGCACACCTTCCCTTCATCACTGAACCTAAAGCATTTACGCAAATCGTTACAAATTTTTTAAACAACATCCGCTGACAAATTTATAAAATTTCCCTTAAAGAAAACGCTTCAATTTCCGTTAAACAAGATAAGGGGTAGTGTAGCTATATAACGTTGCAACAGCTTTTATACATCGCCATAAAAAAGCCTTGGTTTCATACTCATTTGTTTTATAAATAGAAAAGCAGGAGGAAGATTATGGAAGTTTCAAACTTAACCGTAGCCATAGCGCCTCCGATCTTTTCACAAGGTACGGAAGAAGCTAAAAAAGACAGCCAAAACCGTGAATCAATTCCCAAACCGGCCCCGACAACTGACGCTCCGAAAGAAAAACAGACAGGAAGCGGCTCTACCACAGGAACTAATTCATTGCTCTATGCCCAGTCGCAGAGCATGGTACAAAACGCCGGCCAACAGCAGGAAAAAGGAAACGGTAAAGATCCCGGTAAAAATAAAGAAAAGAAAACCGGTACCATAGATGTCTCTGGTAAAGTCAGTCCTAAAAACGCAACTTCATCAGCAAGCTCACAAATTCAAAACCAGCTTACCAACAAATCGGCAACTTTTTTTCCGACTTCATTTAGTACAGTTGCAAGCTCTGCAAACAACCACAAAAACAAAGAATTACACGCCAGGTTCTCTTCTTCCATAGCACAAAAGCTGTCCAAAGACAGCTTGCAAAAACTCAACGCCGTGGCCGGTCGCTATAACGCTACCGGAAGCAGGATGCTATTAGGACAAAACATTGATGCTTTGATCTGAATCAACGCTTACTTGACCAAAGTTTTAAGATATTCCTGCTCAATGCGTTTTTGCTCTTCTTCACTCACTTCTTCGACTTTCACATTTTCATCAGGATTTTCATCCTGCATATAAGTATCGAAAATTTCCTGCTCTAAAAACCACTTTGGAGTGCGGTAAGCAATCTTGTTTATATACCAAAGGCGATCTCCCTTCGGAGTTTTTACCACGGCCTCATCATCCTGCGATTTACCCAACAAAGCTTTGGCCATCGGTGAATCGATAGATATGTAATTACTACGTCCGAAAATCTCTTCCCCTCCGACGATCCTAAGTTGCATTACCGATCCGTCGTCGTCAGCTTCGATTTCGACATAGGCGCCGAAAAAGACCTTGCCTTCCTGTTGACGGTTATATTCAACTACCTGCAAATCATTAAGGCAGTGCCGCAAAAAACGTACGCGACGATCAATTTGAGCCAAAAGTCTTTTGTTGTAATGATAATCTGCATTTTCAGAACGATCACCCAAACTTGCTGCCCAGGAAACCTTGGCCGTTACATCGGGACGCTTTACATTCCATAAATAATCAAGCTCCTTATGTAACTGATCATAGCCTTCTCTGGTGATATAAGGCAGTTTCATACGATTCTTGTCTCCAAAACAGAGAACCCGGCATGTTTTCAACACACCGGGTTCAAATTTCAGCTGTGAGTTTTTAAAGAAAACTCAAATTAGAGCTGAGGACCAGCAGCCTTCAAAGCGCCATCCTTATCGAACTCAGCAAACTTGGCGAAGTTCTTGATAAAGCGCTGAGCCAAATCCTGAGCCTTGGTCTCCCACTCGGCAGCATCTTTGTAAGTGTCGCGAGGATCGAGAATACCGCTGTCAACACCCGGCAGTTCGGTAGGAACCACGAAGGAGAAGTGCGGGATGGTCTTGGTAGGAGCCTTGTCGATTGAACCGTCAAGGATAGCGTCGATGATGCCGCGGGTATCCTTAATGGAAATACGCTTGCCGGTACCATTCCAACCAGTATTAACGAGGTAAGCGTTAGCGCCTGACTCGTTCATACGCTTGACCAAAACGTCAGCATAGGTGGTAGGAGGCAGTGACAGGAATGCAGCACCGAAGCAAGGTGAGAAGGTCGGAGTAGGCTCAGTAATACCACGCTCGGTACCGGCCAACTTGGCGGTAAAGCCGGAGAGGAAGTAGTACTTAGTCTGATTCTTGTTCAGCAGGGAAACCGGAGGCAGAACGCCGAAAGCATCAGCAGACAAGAAGATCACGCGAGTAGCGGCAGGGCCCTTAGAAATAGGCTTGACGATATTGGTGATATGGAAAATAGGATAAGAAACACGGGTATTTTCGGTGACAGACTTGTCAGCGAAATCAACATTGCCGTCCTTATCGGTGGTCACGTTCTCAAGCAGAGCATTGCGCTTGATAGCGTTCCAAATATCAGGCTCATTTTCCTTGGAGAGGTTGATAACCTTAGCATAGCAACCGCCCTCAAAGTTAAACACGCCGTCATCATCCCAGCCATGCTCGTCGTCGCCGATCAGCAAACGCTTAGGATCGGTTGACAAGGTGGTTTTACCAGTTCCGGACAAACCGAAGAAGATGGCAGTATCTTTACCGTCTTTGCTGGTGTTGGCTGAGCAGTGCATGGCAGCGATGCCTTTAAGAGGCAGGTAGTAGTTCATCATGGAGAACATACCTTTCTTCATCTCACCACCGTACCAGGTGTTGAGGATGATCTGCATGCGCTCAGTAAGGTTGAACACAACAGCAGTCTCAGAGTTAAGGCCCAACTCCTTGAAATTCTCAACCTTGGCCTTGGCAGCGTTCAAAACGACGAAGTCAGGCTTGAAGTTCTTGAGCTCTTCTTCGGTAGGACGAATGAACATGTTGGTCACAAAGTGAGCCTGCCATGCAACTTCCATCACGAAACGGATGCTCATACGGGTGTTGGCATTAGCACCGCAGAAGCAGTCGACAACATACAAATTCTTGTTGGTAAGCTCTTTGCCGGCCAATTCTTTAAGGACCTTCCAAGACTCGGTAGACAGAGGCTTGTTGTCATTCTTGAAGGAATCGGAAGTCCACCAGAAAGTGTCCTTGGAGGTGTCGTCTTTAACAATGAACTTGTCTTTAGGAGAACGGCCGGTGTAAACGCCGGTCATGACGTCCACGGCACCCATGTTGGTAACAACGCCCTTGTCATAGCCCTCGAGACCTGCGACAGTCTCATCAGCAAACAGCTGCTCATAGCTAGGGTTGTACTTGATGCTGGCAGCGGAAGAAATGCCATACTTAGCTAACTGAAGATCGTCAAAAGACTTCATTGAGTTTTTCTCCAAAAATACCCCGAGTGAACTCGGCTCAAAAAATTGCTAGCACAATTTTACAGAAAAAAAATGATTATGCGGCATCTTTGTGATCTTTTTTCAAATCCTGTATGGAAGTACCGGTAACCATATTTAAAAATATGCTTCAAAAATTACAAATCACCTTAAATAAATTAAGGCATGTCTTTCATCTGTACCATAAAGCTACTTGACTGCTTTGCTATAATTTCAGTGTATAAATGGACCCAATCTCTGAAGAAATAATTTTCAGGAAAAATTTATGAGCAAAATTTCCGTAAGCGATAAAGCCCAAGAGTATTTTCTTAGCATTATCAATAAACAAAATATGAAAGGGCTTGCTATTCGCCTGACAGCCACCAATGTAGGAACTCCTGGAGTACAGTGCGGCATTCTCTACTGTCCCAAAGAATACATCACCTCAAATGACGAACACTTTCAAATGAAAGGCTTTGAAATCGTCATCGACAGCTCGGTAAGCGAGTACTTAGACGATTCTGTCATCGATTTAGGGAAAGATGAAAATGGAGAAGATCTTCTGACTTTCCATGCTCCCAATCTCAACAAAAGCAATTTGCCGGATGACGCCACATTAAAAGATAAAATTGATATGTTTATAAAATCTACCGTGAGTCCTTCTCTTGCAGGTCACGGCGGCGCTGTTGAACTGGTAGATGTCACCGAAGACGGTATTGTCAAGGTCAAATTCGAAGGCGGTTGTATGGGATGCTCTTTGGCAAGTGTTACCTTACAGGACGGCATCAAATCTCAACTTAATCAGGCCTTTCCAGGAATAATAAAAGACGTGGTTGACGTCACTGAACACGTCAAAACCGACGAAACTTACGCCTGATTTCTTTTTTCAACAGAAATTCAAGACCTAAGTGACTGTTATTTATAAAGCAAAGGCCCCTTTTTTGAGGGGCCCTGTTTAATCGATCACCGATCTTATTAACACTCACCTAATTTCAACAGGTCGGCCTCTGTAGTGTCGTCGCCTATTGTAATAAGCTCAGTACCGGTAAGCTTTGCAAACAAAGCAATGTCTTCACGGGTTAATGCTGTTGATACAACACTGTGATGTGCGCCTCCTGCATAACACCAGCCGGCAGTACCAATGCGGAAATTGGGCTTATGGCGATACATGATGCGAGCCACAGGCAACTTAGGCATAGGCTTAGGCTGTTTGACCAATTCGATATCAGCACAAATGATGCGGAAATGATCTCCCATATCAACCATGGTTACCTGGATGCCGTCACCTTCAGCTCCATCAAAAATCAAACGAGCAGGATCTTCTTTACCGCCTATCCCCAAAGGAAGAACATCAATTTCAGGCTTAGTGGCAGCAAAAGCTACCGGTACTTCCAACATATGGGAAGCCAGTTCCAATTCCTTACCGGGAGTCAGATCATAGGTGTAATCCTCTATAAATCCGGTGACACCCTTTCTGCCCTTGGACATAGCCATTAGTACGGCACTGAAAGCAGAAATCTTGTAATCACCTTCCGGTCCGAAACCAATGCCTTTACCCATAAGATTTTGCGCAGCAAGACCGGGCAACTGCTTCAAACCGTGAAGATCTTGGAAAGTATCTGCAAAAGCACCTATGCCGTTGTCCTTTAAGAATTTATCCAAAGCAACTTCATAACGGGCCTGCTCTCTTACTGAAGAAATACGATCGGTCTTCATAGTGTACTTAGAAGTATACTCTGCCATTTTTTCATCGATTTCTTTCTCAGTAACCTTGTTGATAATGTCAACCAAATCACCTAAAGCGAAATAATTACATTCCCACCCATACTTGATTTGGGACTCAACACGATCACCGTCGGTCACGGCTACTTCACGCATATTGTTGCCGAAGGATGCAACTTTCAGATGACGAGAGAAGTTGATGGCTCTGGCCACGTCTATAAATTTACGAATACCGTCAATGACATCCTCGTGTTCGTAATATCCGGCAACTACTTGATGAGGTATACGCATGCGGGCAAGAATAAAGCCATATTCGCGATCGCCGTGAGCTGCCTGATTGAGGTTCATGAAATCCATATCGATAGTATCGTAAGGAAGCTTTTCATTAGCCTGAGTATGCAGATGCAACAAGGGTTTTCTTAACTCCTGTAAACCTTTGATCCACATTTTGGCAGGAGAGAAAGTATGCATCCAAGTCATGACACCGATGCATTCATCATCGCAACTGACCTTGCGCAAGTCTTGAATGCAGGTTTCTGAATTCACTACGGTAGGGAGTAATACGACTTCACAAACTCCTTTGAATTTCTCGTTAAAAAATGCAGTCATACGTGCAGCATCGGCTGCAACCTGTTTTAAACACTCATCTCCGTAAAGATCCTGAGAACCGACTACAAAATAAAGTTTGTCCATCTAAAATTACCTTTTAGTCATTTAAAGATAAAATTTACCAGAATCGCAGCAAAACGATTCTGGCTTACCGATTACTTGATCACCGTCAAAGAATCTCTGTCAGCGAATATAGCCACGAATACCAAGAAGATAATGCCCTGAATGAGCTGCATCATCTGCGGAGTAAATCCGATCATGGTCAAGCCTGAGGTTAATACCACATAAAGCAGGGAACCTACGACGCAGTTGCTAAAACGCACCATGGCACCGCCTGAAATAGGCATGCCGCCCAAAACCAAAGCAATCAAAATCTGCGTTTCAAGCTGATTACCGCCAGAGGAAGTCACAGAACCGACCTTAATGGCACTGATAAAAGCGGCAAAACCGGTAATAGCGCCTGCTAATACGTATACCAAAAACTTCATACGATCAGTACGAATGCCGGAGAATTTGGCAGCCTTCTCACCTGCACCTATGGCTTTCAAATCAGTACCGAATC
Source organism: uncultured Succinatimonas sp. (assembly GCA_937896115.1). Lineage (GTDB taxonomy): Bacteria > Pseudomonadota > Gammaproteobacteria > Enterobacterales > Succinivibrionaceae > Succinivibrio. The sequence continues at coordinate 21,922 of CALBLB010000013.1, read as the reverse complement.
TTGTGAAAGTAAAGCAAATAAATCCGATCAGTACTACTACTGCTGTCACCGTGACCTTAAACAAAGTACTGTCTATGCTGACGAGATCAGCAGAACCTGCCACAGGTGAATTAGTAGTCAAGAATTTGATAAGGCCGCGGAATAAGAACATGGTACAAATCGTCACAATGAACGATTTTATTTTGCGATTAACGTAGAAATAACCGTTAATGGCTCCGATACATGCTCCGGTACAAATACCGCCAACAATTGCCAAAGGAATGTTGTATCTGGATAAAACACATACCGTAATGGCAGACAATCCCAAAATGGAACCCTGTGAAAAATCCAAACCGCCCATAGACATGATAAAGAACACACCCATGGATGCAATCATAGTGACATACACCTGAGACATAGCCAAGGGCAAATGTTTTATCATTCTGCCGTGAGTTAAAAAGTTAAAGAGAATAAACATCAGAATGAGGCCTAAGATAGGCAACAATGCACGTACTAATCTCCAAGTACGTTGTTTTTTCATCTGACTTTCTTTGCTGATTTCTGCAGTTGCTTCAGTCATGATTGACTCCCTATCCTTAAACCATCATCGAAATGAGATGCTGTTCGTTCAAATCACGGCTACGTAGCGTCTCTCCGCTGACGGTGCCATCTTTCATAATGATGATGCGGTCGCACATACCGATAAGCTCCATAAGCTCCTCGGATATCATGATGATTGATTTTCCCTGTTTACGCATTTCATCCATTAACTGGTAGATATCCTGCTTAACCTTAATATCGATACCGCGAGTAGGACTATCAAGCACTACCAAGTCTGACCCCTTGCCTATCCAACGAGCTAAAACAACTTTCTGTTTATTACCGCCGGACAGTTCTGATACAAACTGATCGGTATTTACCATCTTTACCGACATTTCTTTGGCAAATTTCACAGCAAAAGCTTTAATTTTTGCCCAGCTGATAAATTTACTCTGACCCACGGTCAAATCGTTTAACGACGGCAATGCGATATTGTCTCGTATGCTTTGATTGATAACGATTGATTCGTTGTCTCTATCCTTTGACGTATAAGCAATAGAATGTTTAATGGCTGTAGGAATGTCGTTTATTACGGTCCCGTCGGCAAGTTTCACCGTTCCTTCACGATCAAAACTCGCACCGAATATTGCTTTGCCGATTTCATGCATACCAGACTCAGACAAACCGCCAAAGCCCAAGATCTCTCCGCGATGGAGATCAAAACTTACATCATGAATGATGCCGGGTACGGTAACATTACGCACCGACAAAACAACTTCATCGGAAATCTTTTCGCCGTAATCTGCTCGGTAATAGTTACCGGTCATTTCACGACCGACCATAAGTTTCTTGATATCTTCTTCAGTCACATCCGAAGATTTGACTGTATCAATATAGGTTCCGTCACGCAAAATCGTGATGGTATCAGACTTTGCCAGCACTTCTGGCAAATCATGAGAGATGAAAATCACCGTTCCGCCTTCTTCACGAATGCGGTTCATGTGTTTATAAAGCTCTTCACGTCCTTCTTGAGACAAAGCGGTGGTGGTTTCGTCGATCACCACAATTTTCGGTTTGAAATAAGTAGCCTTAACTATCTCAATTAACTTGCGATCTTCAAAATTATAGTTATCAACCAAATCAGAAGCTTTGATCCGGTCAAAACCATACTGATGCAACAAACGGTCAGCTTCAGCATTCATAGCCACGGTATTCCTGAAAATCCCGCCGTGAATGAAACGTTCCTCGTGGCCAAGAAAAATATTTTCAGCAACCGTAAGTCCAGACAAAGTGCCCAATTCCTGCACAATGATGGAAATTCCGTGATTGTTGGCATCGACCTGATTTTTTGAATGAATTTCCTTACCATCCAAAATAAAACGACCGCAACCAGGATCCATCGAATAGATCCCGCACAGCATATTGGTCAAAGTAGATTTGCCGGAGCCGTTCTCGCCGATCAGGGCATGAACTTCACCTTTGTTAATGTTGAATGAAACATTCTTCAAGGCCTTGGTGATACCGAACGACTTGGAGATGTTATCAACTTGTAATCTGATTTCGCTCATTTGTAACGCCTCTTACTTAACGATTTCACCCTTGGTAACTTTGGTAGTCATGGTAATGATGACGAGCAGAGCTAAACCAGTGATCACATCCTGAATTGCGGTGGGTGCTCCCAAAGAAATGAAACCGAAGAAGATGATGTTAACTATGAACTCACCTAAGATGATGGCTTGCAAAGGAATGCCGTATTTCATAAACGCAAGCCCGAAGAAACATCCCATGGTAGGAATAAAGTTTCTGGACATGGAAGCCATACCGGTCACAGCCACCATTGAAGAACCGTAACTGATAGTCAAAATGGCCATGGCGCCGAAGAAAGCACCGCTTAAAACAAACGCCAGCACTTTGTATTTGTTAACGTTGATGCCCATATTTTTGGCTACGAACTCATCAGAGCCGATTGCATAAGTATAGGTTCCGAATCTGGTGTAATTTAAAACCACATAAGCAACCACGAACGTAAGAATTGCAAGAATTACATTTCCGGGCATTGAACCAAAACCGCGTAAATTGGAAGGCAAAGTCTGTTCAACACCGCCTGCCATATAGTTGGCCACTGACTCATAGATCAATGCCAAACCAGCAGTAACGATCATAGAAGGAATACGCAACTTAACGTAAAGAACACCGTTGCACAAACCGACCAAAGCACCGGTAACCAGACAACCGGCTATCAAACCGAAATATCCCATATCAAGGCCGGTAGCTAACTGACAACCGATAATGCCCGACAAAATAATATTGGCACCGATGGAGAAATCAAACAATCCCATATCCATCACGAAATAGAAGCCGACGGCACCGACCGTGGTTATAAGACTTGCTTGAAAATAACTAAGCATGTTCGAAGCCGATCCGAAGTTGTCAGGAGTGAGAACTTTGAAAATCAGCCAGGAGAGAAACACCAAAGATACAAGAACTATGTACCCTTTGGTAGCTCCGGACAGGTTTTTGAATCCAGTCATATTTGTTACCCGACGGCATTCGTGAAGGCGGTTCACAATCGCATTGTTGCGTATTGCATCCGAATACTCTGCTTTAAAAATTTGGGAATTCATCCTGATAAACGTTGAAAACTCAACTTTTTTCTTGCATTGAACACGCCAGACGCAAAGATTGACTCAGGATCTGCTCCCGCAGACTTTCTTTTAGCTTATTCCGCATTAAACCAAAATCAATGCAACCGCTTGCGATTATTCGGAGGAACGCACGTTTTTTAGTTGTTTTTATCGCTTTATTTGACAATGATCACATATTGAGTAAAAAAGTTTGAAAAGGCTTATTTACAAGAGTTCTAAATAAAATTTACCCGAACGGTTGCACAATATTGAAGTCGATATCCAATCATTATTGTTTTATGTTCATTAACGCTTGCTAATTTCGGAATAAAAAAAGAACCAGTTACATTCTCCGAAAAACAAATTTTTTTAAATTTTTATAAAAAAACTCTATTTATCAAATAAAAAGCAAGAAATTACTAAAAAAAAACGCATATTTTTGTATTTTTGTGATCTCCGCATACGTTTACGGACGCTTTTTTTCTATATATTTACAGCCAGAGGGCAAAGGTAAAGCTTTATTGCCGCACCGCCTGATGCAGCTTGCGGAAGTCAGCTGTAACAACATAGGGATAAAAAAATATGAAATTTGCTTTAAAGAAAGTAGCTTTTGCAGTCGCCTGCACTACCTTTGCGGCAGGCATTGCTGGTTTCAGTACCAGTGCATCCGCGATTGAGAACAGCGAGATCAAGATCGGTGTTTCCATCTGGTCTTCAACCGACGTTTTAGGTTCGCAATGCAAACGTATTCTTGACAAAGCAGCTGAAGCTTTGGGCGTTCAGGTTCAATATGTTGACCAGGGCCACATCTCAGAAAAAGTTACAGCATCAGTTGAACAATTGGCTGCTGCCGGTTGTCAGGGTGTGATCATTTGTAACTCTTCAGACACCGAAATGGTTTCTGCCATTAAGACTGCCAACGAATACGAAATTTATCTTACCCAATTCTTCCGCATCATTTCTAAAGACGCAAACCCGGATATTTATAAAATGGCTACCGAGTCACCTTACTACATCGGTGCCGTTCATGAAAACGAACCGGATAATGGTGAAAAGCTCGTTAACATTTTGATCGACAAAGGTTGTCGTAACATCGGTCTTATCGGTTGGGAACAAGGAGACGCAACTTGGTTAGGCAGATGGACTGGTTATAAAGCCGGCGTTGAAAAATGGAATAAAGCCCATCCTGACGATCAAGTCAATCTGTCTGAACCTCAGTATGCCGGTACCTCTTCAGAAGGTGGTTCAAAGGCTGCCGAAGCCTTAATGGCCGCCAATCCTAAGCTTGACGCTTTGATCCCTGCCGGCGGCGGCGGTGATCCTCTGCAGGGTGCAATAGCAGCCGTGGAAAGAGCAGGAAAGACAGGAAAGATCCACATCGTTTCCACTGACTTCCTCCCTGATTTGGGAGAAAGATTGGCCAATGGATCCATGGCTGGTGAATCAGGCGGTCACTTCTGCGATCCTTTGTTTGCCTTCATGATGACCTATAACGCCATCAAGGGTGAATACAAGGATATCGAAGGCAAATTCGAAGACTTCAAGTTCCCTTACTTGTTCGTGTCCTCAACCAAGGATTACGAAGGTTACGATCAATACTTCGTTAAGCAATTGCCTTATACCAATGACGAACTTGTTGCTCTGTCCAAGCTCGACATCGAAGGTTTGCAGAAAGCTGCTAACAAACTCTCCATTGCAGATGCCGCAGCTCGCGCTAAATAACAAAAATTATACCGGGGCTGTTGCTTCGGTATAACAAAAGCCGGATCTCCTAATATGTTAGTAGGTCCGGCCTTTTTCATATAACCGCAAAATTCTACTCAGCTTTGAGCTCGCGAGTTAGAAGAGCTCTGGCCGCATCACAACCATTTTTCCCTTTATAAAGAATTTCATACAATTCGGAACAAATTGGCATTTCTATTCCCAATTTTGAAGAAAGGTTTTTGATCACGTTTACCATGCCGTAACCTTCAACAACCTGGCCTATGCTATTTAAAGCTTCATCCGAGGTTTTACCTCGTCCCAACATAACGCCAAATCTGCGATTACGAGACTGATCGTCAGTACAAGTCAAAATCAGATCACCAAGTCCCGACAATCCCATGAAAGAACGCTCTTGTGCACCGCAAGCTAATCCGAATCTGACCATTTCTGCAAGACCTCGTGTGATCACTGCGGTTCTTGCATTAGCTCCGTAGCCCAAACCGTCTGACATTCCCGCCGCTATGGCTATGACATTTTTTACTGCTCCGCCTATTTGCAAACCGATGAGATCTTTACTTTCATACAACCTGAAAGTATCGGTATGCATCAACTCGCAAATTTCGGCAGCGAATGAAGAAGGAATGCCGGCAACCGATATGGCTGTAGGCATGCCAGAAGCAAGTTCTTTGGCAAAAGTTGGACCGGATAAAACAGCCAGAGGCAGTTTATACGGTAAAATTTCTTTAGCAACTTCGCTTAAAAAACGCCCGTCTGAGCTTAATCCTTTGGTTGCCCAGGCCAACGAATGGTTAGGGGAAACAAATGCAGAAAGAGCAGAAACGACCTCTCTAAAAGTTTTAGAGGGAACAACCACCAAAAGTCTAAGAGAAGAGCGTACAGCAGTCTCAAGTGAAGAAACAACTTCCAGAGTATCTGGAAAAATGATCCCCGGAAGATACTTAAGGTTTTCTCTTTTGCATTGCATATGCTGCGCTCTTTGGGGATTTCTGTCCCAAAGAATTACGCGCAGACCTTTTTTTGCCGCAGAGACTGCTAATGAGGTGCCGTAAGAGCCGGCACCTATAACGCTAAGATCACAGGCTGTCCGAAGCATCGGATATTTAAGCCTTAGCCTCTTTTTTCTTCGCCGCAGCAGCTTTTGCCATAGCTTCTGCCTGACGGGCACGATAAATAGCCTCGAAGTTAAGCGGACGCAGATTCAAAGCAGGGAACGTAGCACGATTAACCATGGAAGCAATATGCTCGCGAGCATAAGGGAAAAGGATATTGGGAGCAACAGCGCCTAAAAGATAATGCGCAGCTTCGTCACTGACATTACGAACCAAGAACAGACCGCCTTGGTGTACTTCTGCAATGAAAGCAGTTTTTTCACCGACTTTGCAAGTTACGGTAACGCGCAAATCAATTTCAAACTGATCAGTGTCAACACTCTGAGGTTTGGCATCAAATTCAACATTTATCTGAGGCTTCCAAGGCTCACGAAAAATAGCCGGGGTGTTGGGAGTCTCCAACGAACAATCTTTTGCATAAACTCTCAATATTTCAAATTCAGGCTGAGGAGCCTGCTGAGGTTGAGTATTTGAATTTGTTACTTCATTTTTCTGATCATTGTCTGCCATTTTTATTTTCCTTATGCTGATCACTTAATAGAAAGAGGGAGATTATCAATCTGCCACTGAGCTATTCCGCCTTCTAAAGAGAAGACTTTGGTATAACCTTGTTTTTTGAGCGCTCTGGCACTGTTGAAAGCATCAGAGTCATACTTGTCACGACCTACCATAATAAGCGGACGATTAAGATCAGCTCCAATACGCTGAACTTTACCCGCTTTAATGTCAGTTGCTGACACATTCTCAGATCCGGCAATATGGCCTTTACCAAAAGCATCTGCAGATCTTACGTCTACGTAAAGACCGTTTTCGTGATTGACCATAAAAGTGGCTCCTGCAGAAGTCACTTTCTTGATCCTAGCCGTCACCATACGTAACTGCACGAAAATGAGTCCTGCTAAAGCGAAAACCCAAATCATGCACATAAAGTAATGACGACCGAAAAAAGCGGAAAATTCAGCCATATTTTCAGCTGAAAACAAACCTTCCACGACATACCTCTCTAAAGAAGAACTGTTTAAATCGAGTCTATTTCGATCGTAAAATTCTAACATATGGAGGCCGTTGAAAAAAATTCTGCCTGATCAAGTGTGCACCGCATCAAAAGATGTGCAAAGAGTTAGTTGTAGGTAATTCTTATCAACTGGCACCATTAGCAGTGAAAAAGTCTCATTTTAATTATGAAATACAGCTAAAATACTGTCAGCATTCACACAATCAAGAGAAGTCTTTCATTTATGGAAAAAAAGAAAACTTTTGCACTTATCATCATGGATGGTTGGGGAGACAATCCCAATAAAGAGTTCAACGCCGTTGCCGCAGCCAAAACTCCTAATTTGGATAAACTTACTGCTGAATACGCTCACACCGACATACAAGCCTCTGGTACATATGTAGGTCTGCCTGAAGGTCAGATGGGCAACTCAGAAGTCGGTCATACCAATATAGGTGCCGGTAGAATCGTCTATCAGGAATTAACTCGTATAACCAAAGCCATTGAAGACGGCGATTTCTTTAAGAACAAAGTCCTGGTTGATGCTGTAGATAAAGCTGTAAAAGCTGGTAAAGCTGTTCACATCATGGGGTTAATGTCTCCAGGCGGAGTTCACAGTCACGAACAGCATATTGCCGCCATGATTAAGTTAGCAGCCCAACGTGGAGCTACAAAAATCTACTTCCATCCGTTCCTCGACGGTCGTGATGTTCCTCCCCGTTCTGCTCAGGGCGACATCGACTTCTTTGAAAAACTTTTCAAAGAATTGGGCGTAGGACGTATCGTTTCTATTATCGGTCGCTATTATGCAATGGATCGCGATAATCGTTGGGACCGCGTTCAAGCAGCCTACGACCTCATAACCGCAGCTAAGAGCGATTTTGCCCCTTTTGCTTCTGCAACCGAAGCATTAAAAGCCGCCTACGATCGTGATGAAAACGATGAGTTCGTCAAAGCATCAGTAGTTGGTGAGCCAGTAAAAATGGAAGACGGCGACAGCATGATTTTCATGAATTTCCGTGCTGATCGTGCCCGCCAAATTTCCCGTGCTTTCGTTAACTCTGACGACGAATTCAAAGGATTTAAACGCGAATACCGTCCGAAGCTTGCTGACTTTGTAATGCTTACGCAATATGCTGCAGATATAAAGACCGCCTGTGCTTATCCTCCCGAGGAGTTGGTCAACACTCTGGGCGAATGGCTATCTAAGCATGGTAAGACCCAGTTGCGTATCTCAGAAACCGAGAAATACGCTCATGTCACTTTCTTCTTCAACGGCGGCGTTGAAACCGTATTCCCTGGAGAGGATCGTATTCTGGTCCAATCTCCAAAGGTTGCCACTTACGATTTACAACCTGAAATGAGTTCTCAAGAACTGACTGACAAACTGTGCAATGCCATCGAGTCAGGTAAATACGATGTTGTCATCTGCAACTATCCTAACGGTGATATGGTTGGCCACACCGGTAAATTTGAAGCTGCTGTTAAGGCTGTAGAAGCTGTTGATCATTGCATAGGTCGCGTAGTCGAATCACTGAAGAAAGTAAACGGTGAATGTCTCATCACAGCAGATCACGGCAACTGCGAACGAATGAAAGATTTGACCACTGGTCAACCTTACACGGCTCATACCAATTTGCCTGTACCTCTTATTTATGTAGGCAGAAAGGCAGAAATGAGGCAAGACGGCCGTTTGTGCGATTTAGCTCCGACCATTCTGTATCTAATCGGCATGGAACAGCCTAAAGAAATGACAGGTACTCCTATCGTCAAATTGAAGTAGTTGTCTATTGCTACAAAGATGTAGAAAATTGATGAGGAGCGGGATAAAATCCCGCTCTTTTGCTTTAGCTTCCTGATACCGTAATTTCCGGAATTAGAATTGATCCCGTTTGAACTTTATAGCGCTTGTCGACATCGTTGCCTATAAGAGCCATATTCAAAAACATATCCTTTAAATTTCCGGCAACCGTAATTTCGGATACGGCATACTCTCTCTTCCCGTTCTTAAAGTAATAACCGGCAGCTCCCCTAGAATAGTTTCCACTTGCAAGATCAACTCCCTGACCCATCAGTTCGTCTATAACCAAGCCTTCTCCCGCATCTTTTAATAAATCATCAAAACTTCGGGTATGAGATTCGTCAAAATTTAAAAACCAATTGTAAATTCCGCCAGAATGCCCGTTGGTACGCATTTTTAATTTTCTAGCAGAATAAGATGAGAGCAAATAATCCTGCAATATTCCGTCCTTTATCAACAAACTTTTGTTTACTCTTACTCCTTCTCCATCGCAATTAGCAGCTCCAAAACTTCCTTCAATAAAAGGATCTTCCAATAAAGATACATATTGCGGCATCACTTTCTTCCCAAGGAAGTCACACAGGAAAGAGCCTCTCCTGTATATTGCATTCCCGGAAATTGCCTGAGCAAAATTTCCTAGCAAACTTTGCACTGCTGAGCGTGAAAAAATCACATTATATTTACCGGTTTTTACTGAAACTGCACCTAATTTTCCAGTGGTCTTTTTATAAGCTTCGTCAGCGACTTCTGCTAATTGATGCATTTTCAAGGGATCCCGTGCAACGGTAAACCCGCTACCACGTTGCATTTTTCCATCCTTTTCCCCCAGCAAAGTCAAACCGGCAGAACAAATACTGGATGAGCTAGCTCTGCAAAACCCCGAAGAATTGGCCAAACAGTTGGTATATACGGAATAATCAGCGCTTGAGCCGTCTGAACCTTTGATCCCATCTGTCTTAAATGACAATCCGTAACGATCCAAATCAACAGCAAGTTTTACCGCATCATCAGGAGAATTAAATCCAGGATACAATACTTTTAGATCTCTGAATTCTTTACACAAAAGATCAGCATCAGGCAAGCCGGCACAGTCATCCTCGTCGGAAAATTCTGCCAAAGCTACCGCCGCCGTAGCCGTTTGTTCCAATGCTTCAGGACTTAAATCAGTAGTTGACGCACTGCCGCGCCGATTATTTTTATAAACAGTAATACTCAGTTCATTGTCACGATTAAATTCCAAGTTTTCCACTTCACCGTCACGACTTGATACAGATATACCCTGAGCGCTAGCACTGACGGCTGCACAGGAATCAGCTCCTGCTGACAAAGCTTTGCTTACAGCCTCATTCGCAATATGCTGAAGTCTCTGTTCCCGCTCTTTAATATCCGTAAAAAAATCCATGGTTTTACCTTGTTTTATGAACAATTAATTTACTTTTAACTAAAAACGCACTTTGAAAAAGCAGTAAAATTTTCTACGTTCAGCTTATATGTAATTCTCACCAGAAGCTGAAAATCATTCAAAAATTTTTTTAGTGTTATCTGAATTATGACAGATCAGAACAACAACAATCAGATCCCGACATCCGTCAAGATCGGACGCTTTGTCCGGACTTATTTGCTTTTTTTTGCCATAGGTACCGGCGGAACAATTTTCTCATTATTCCATTTTGTCGACGCATTAAAACCGTTAAAACCAATAGCATATTTCTTTGGAAATGATCTTTTACCGCTGTTGATTTTTTCCATGCTGTATTTTTCTTTCTGTAAAGTTAACCTAAAAGATATGCGCCCTAGACAATGGCATATTGTAATTAATCTGTTAATGCTAATTGCAACTGCCGTTTTATCTTTCTATTTGGCTTGTCACGTAAACTCACCTCATCGTGCTTTGATTCAGGGAGCAATCATGTGCGTGATCATGCCTCCTGCCGCAGCTGCAGGAGTGATAGCAGGAAAACTCGGAGGAAACGAAGCTTCGGTAGTTACAGGCATCTTGATAGGGAACTTGTTATGTGCCATTGCTATTCCTTTATTTTTTCCCTTATTTACATCAAAACTATCAGGCAGTTTCTTTGAGGAATTTATGTTAATCGCAGGAAGAATTTTTCCTGTGATTGTTCTGCCTCTGATTCTGGCCTTTGTTACGAAACTTTTTATCAAACCGTTACATCATTTCATTATTAATAAACTTCGCGGCATTTCATACTACATTTGGGCAGTATGTCTTTGTACTGTATCGGCTAGAACTTTCTCCTGTATAGTTAATTCTCCTGAAAATTCCGCCACATTATGGTCCATGGCGGGGGTTGGTCTCGTAACCACGGTTGCGCACTTTGCAATAGGTAAATTAGTAGGGAACCGGCATCATCAGCGTATCAGTGCAGGTCAGGCTTTTGGTCAACGCAACGGTGTTTTCGGCCTGTGGGTGGCTCTTTCGTTTCTCGACCCGGCAGCAGTGATTGCCCCAGGATGCTATATTCTCTGGCAGAATGTAATGAATTCATGGCAGTTGGCTCACCGCGAAAAATTGGTAGCACGCTGCAAGGCTTTGGGGCTCCCCGTCTATCAAGAATAAATAATTGAACCGCCGTTTTACGACGGCGGTTTCTTTTTCAGCCCTTAGTTACAGCCAACCACGGTTCCGGGGCTGATATCTCAAAATCTCCTTCCCCTACCGGCATAAATGCCACTAAAACTTCACTGTTTTTCAAAGTTTCAACCCACATACGATTATAGGCATCGACAGTAACATATTGAGCTTTGGCCCCGTAAAGTTTTGACTTTGCGATAAAATCATTAGCGAAAATTTCATGAGCAAATACCGGTAAAACAGTGGCCTTCTCATCATGCTCATCTGTTTCCAAATCCTCAAGCATAAAAGGACCGTCCTGATCACTGATAATATAGAACCCTCCTTGTTCAAGAGCTTTATTTATAAAGTAAGATTTTCGATATTCAGCATTTAACTGCAATACGGCGTCATGTTCTTTGTCGGTAAGTTCGTACATAAATATTCTCCTAATATCCGCGTTCAAGAATAGGTTTTAAAAATTGTCCGGTATATGAGTCTTTCCTTAAAGCGATGTCTTCTGGAGTACCGCATGCAATGACAGTTCCTCCCCCACTTCCGCCTTCAGGACCGAGATCTATTATGTGATCTGCACACTTAATCACATCCAGATTATGCTCAATCACCACTACCGTATTTCCCTGATCTCTCAGCCTCATCAACACTGCCAGCAATTGGCGTACATCATCAAAATGCAAACCAGTAGTTGGTTCATCTAATACATATAAAGTTCTGCCGGTAGACCTTTTTGAGAGTTCCTTTGATAGTTTGATGCGTTGCGCTTCGCCGCCTGAGAAGGTGGTTGCAGCTTGTCCCAACGTAATATATGACAAACCGACTTCGTTTAAAGTTCGCAATTTATTGGCAATTGAAGGCACGGCTTCGAAAAAGGACAAAGCCTCTTCAACATTCATATTCAGTACTTCTGAAATGTTTTTTTCCTTATATTTGATTTCTAAAGTTTCACGGTTATATCGCGCCCCGCCGCATGCTTCGCATTTTACAAACACGTCAGCCATAAAATTCATCGAAACTCTGATGGTACCGTCACCTTGGCATGCTTCACAACGACCGCCTTTTACATTAAAAGAAAAACGTCCTGGTCCATAACCTCTGGCTCTAGCTTCTGGCACCTGAGCAAACAAACTGCGAATTTCAGTAAACAATCCAACATAAGTAGCCGGATTCGAGCGAGGGGTTCTTCCTATAGGGCTTTGATCAATACAGATGATCTTGTCAAAATTCTCCAAACCTTCAATTTTCTTACAAGGTGCAGGTTCATCATTTGCGGTAACTCCGTTCAAGATCCTTTCGGCATTTCTTACCAAGGTATCGTTAACCAAAGTTGACTTTCCAGAACCTGACACCCCTGTCACCGCAATAAAACAACCCACTGGGAATTCAACCGTGATATTTTTAAGATTATTGCCGGAACATCCTGACAGTACAACACTTTTACCTTTTTGCGGTTTTATTCTTTTAGCAGGTATTTCTATACGTTTACGCCCTGCCAAATAATCTCCCGTGAGCGATGCGGGATTGTTTTCAAGATCTTCAACACTTCCTTGGGCTACTACTGATCCGCCGTGCACTCCGGCACCGGGACCGATGTCCACAATACAATCTGCAGCGCGCATGGTATCTTCGTCGTGTTCTACCACTATCACACTGTTTCCTAAATCGCGCAAATGTTTCAATGCATCGATTAAACGATTATTGTCGCGTTGATGCAATCCTATAGAAGGTTCATCCAACGTATACATAACTCCGGTAAGACCTGCACCTATTTGACTTGCCAGTCTGATGCGTTGCGCTTCACCGCCTGATAGCGTTTCAGCTGATCTTGATAAAGTCAGATAATCCAAACCTACGTTTATCAAAAACGAAAGCCGATTTTTAATCTCCTTAAGTACCCTGCTGGCAATGGCATTTTGTTGTTCTTCAAGTTGCAAACCATCAAAAAAGATATAACAATCCTTAATTGACATGTCACAAACCTCACCTATGCTTTTGTCACCTACAAAAACATGGCGATATTCTTCTTTTAGTCTAGCTCCGCCGCATTCAGGACATTTAAGAGGAGTCATTAAAGTAGATATATACTCACGCACGTATTCAGATTCTGTCTCATGCAATCTGCGTTCATAATTGGGGATCACCCCTTCAAACGCTTCAAACCGTTTTTCGACCTTACTGTGAGTACGAAATTCCATGGAAATAGGTTCACCGGTACCGAAAAGAAATAAATCTTGCTCTTTCTTAGTAAGCTTAGAAAAAGGCTTATGCAGATCTATATCGTAATGTTTGGCTACCTGCTCTAAGTACCTAAAAAAGAAAGCATAACGTCTATCCCAACCGGCGATCGCACCGTCATAAATCGATTTTGATTCATCCGGTACAATCTTATGCACATCAAAAACCATCATTTGCCCAAGGCCGTCACATTTGGGGCAGGCACCATGCGGGTTATTGAATGAAAAATCACGAGGCTCCAATTCCGGAATAGAATAACCGCATTCAGGGCAAGAATATTTTGATGAAAAAAGAAGTTCGTCTTCTTTTTTATGCTCTTCCATAGGAACTGCACAACACAATCCGTCCGCATATTTAAGCGCAGTTTCCACCGAATCAGCCACCCGCTGACGAATATCCGGTCTGATCTTTAAGCGATCCACGACTATTTCAATGGTATGTTTGATCCTCAGTCCAAGTTTGGGAGGATCTGCAAGATCACAAATATTTCCATCAACTCTGGCTCTGATAAATCCGTCTTTAGCCAAATCCGCAAACAGTTGTCGATATTCGCCCTTACGACCTCGTACCACCGGAGAAAGGATCATGTATTTGGATCCTTCAGGCAAAGCCATAATCGTATCAGTTATTTCGGTTACAGTCTGAGCTTTCAATACTGTTCCGTGTTTTGGACAGCGCGCCTCACCGACTCTGGCCCATAGCAAACGTAAATAATCATAAATCTCGGTAATTGTGCCGACAGTAGAACGCGGATTATGTGATGTTGATTTCTGTTCTATGGAAATAGCAGGAGACAGCCCTTCTATGGAATCAACGTCGGGTTTATCAGATAATGAAAGGAACTGTCTTGCGTACGACGACAAAGATTCAACATAACGTCGCTGCCCTTCAGCATACAAAGTGTCAAAAGCAAGAGATGATTTCCCGGATCCAGAAAGACCTGTGATCACAACCAAACGGTTACGCGGCAATGTCAACGTAATATTTTTAAGATTATGAGTTCTGGCGCCGCGAATGGTTATTTTATCCATTTTTATTAAATCACAAATAATTTAAAAATCAGACAGTTATTTAAAATTAAAGACAATATTGCATACTTTAGTTTGCTCTTAACAATATGTCGTTGCCACAACACTCTTTCATTATCAGGCGGATCCCGCCTGAAGATACTTTTTTTCCATCCCATACCTGCTAGGATATCGCCACCTAAAAATTTTTATGCTCCGGAACTTCCAAAACCTATGTTTTTAAAAACGTATGTCGTGTGCCGGATCTAAAATTTTAGGGTAAGCTAAAAGTTAAAGATAGCATTTTTATAACAGGATAATCACATATGGCCCGTGGCGTAAATAAAGTAATACTAATCGGTAATTTGGGTGACGAACCAACAGTCAGAACAACTAATACAGGTCGTTCAGTTGCATCCATTTCCATGGTCACCAATGAATCTCGTCGCAACGCCGAAACCGGCGAGTACACCGAGTTTGCTGAATGGCATCGCGTCACCATGTGGGGAAAACTTGCCGATATTGCAAAACAATACCTGCATAAAGGATCCCAAATTTACGTAGAAGGAAAACTCCGTACCCGTTCTTATCAGGATAAAGATAATCAAAAACGTTATATAACTGAAATCGTGGCTGACGAAATGCAGATGTTGGGGCGTGCAAATGCAAATTCTTCACCAAACAGCTACGGACAGACGCCGTCATACGGCAATCAGCAAAATCAGTCTGCATACGGTTCCTCTGCAGGTAATTACGGTAACGTTCAATCATACGGAGGAGCTGGCAATAAATTCCAAAATGGAAATCAAAGACCAGCTTACGACAACCCCGGCTATCCCCAGAATCAAAATTCTGCTTACGGACAACAACAGCCCCCCGTTGCACAGCCTCAGGCAACGACCCCCGTAGCAGAACCTGAAGAACCTGCCATGACAATGAACGATGATATTCCGTTCTAATTTGATGTAAATTTACCCCTGTTTTTCTTTACAAGACAAAATTTGGTACATACATCTGGGCATGTCCGTTTTAAGTATTGCGGACATGCCTCTTAACGTATGGCTACCTGCCTTGTGTGTTATACTTTCGTCTAAAAAATTTCCCTTGTTTCAGACGCGTAAAAACCGTGTCGCACCTGTAGGCTCCGACTCAAATGTTCAAAAAAATACGCAGCATGTTTTCAAACGATCTTTCAATTGATCTTGGAACTGCCAACACCCTCGTTTATGTAAAAAACAAAGGCATTGTTCTTAATGAACCTTCTGTAGTTGCCGTCAAAATAGACAGCAACGGCGGTGCCCAACGCAAAGTAGGCGCTGTAGGCAGAGCTGCCAAAGAAATGCTTGGAAGAAACCCCGACAATATTGAAGTTATACGCCCCATGAAAGACGGTGTCATTGCCGATTTTCAATACACCGAGAAAATGTTGCAATACTTCATAGATAAAGTCTTGACAGGTTCCCACTTCTTCCCTTTCAAACCGTCACCTCGTGTGCTTGTTTGTGTTCCTTGCGGTGCGACACAAGTAGAACGACGTGCCATACGTGAATCGGTTGAAGGAGCCGGTGCCAGCGAAGTATTTCTGATCACAGAACCCATGGCCGCTGCTATAGGTGCCGGTTTACCGGTTTCCGAAGCAACAGGATCTATGATTGTAGATATCGGCGGTGGTACCACCGAAGTTGCCGTCATTTCATTGAACGGCGTAGTTTATTCAAGTTCAGTACGCATAGGCGGTAATCGTTTTGACCAAGCTATCATCGATTATGTTCGCAATACCAAACGTTACGAAATAGGTGAAGCCACAGCCGAAAAAGTAAAGATGGAAATAGGCTCGGCCTATGCAGAGCAGGAAATGCACGAAGAAATTGTAAGAGGTCGTTCTGTAGTTGAAGGTGTTCCCCGTTCATTTACTCTCAACTCAAACGAAATTCTTGAAGCATTGTCCGATCCTATCAAAGGCATAGTCAATGCCGTACGTACTGCATTGGAAAAATCTCCTCCTGAATTAGCTGCTGATATATACGAACACGGAATGGTGTTATCAGGCGGCGGCGCTTTGTTGCATAACCTGGATAAATTGTTGCGTGAAGAAACCGGTATCCCGGTTCTCATTGCTGATGATCCTTTGACCTGCGTAGCTCGCGGCGGTGGCAAAGCACTTGAAATGTACGACGCCCAAGACAGTGAAATTTTTGACTAAATATTAATCAATAAGCACAGGGATCCTCCTCACAGGATCCCTGCTGTTTTGTAGCATTTCCCCGGACTAACACTTGATCAAAAAATTAGAACTCAAAGATTTACTGATCCATATCCGCTTTTTCGTGTTGGTATTAATATCCGTAGCTTTGATTGCCGTGGATATGAGTTCAAAGACACTCAGTAACGCCAGATACTATTTGGAAACAGCCTTGTATCCTATCTTGGCATTAGCAGACTCTCCTCATAAAGTTTCAAAAATGGTTTCAAGCCATCTGCAAAGCAGTAGCGAACTTATTAAAGAGAACGAAAAACTTTCAGCAGAAAACTTTATGCAACGGGCTGATATTCTTCGCTTAAAATCATTAGAGTCTGAAAATGAAGCTATGCGGAGAATGCTCAATTCTCCTGTTAGAAAAACCTCTAAGCGTCTTTTTGCAGAAGTTGTAGACGTAGCTGCAGATCTCTACCAACGACGAGTCGTCATTAACCGCGGCACAGGCTCAGGTGTGTACGTAGGAATGCCGGTAATGACCGATACTGGATTAGTGGGGCAAGTTATATCCGTAAACTATGCCTTTTCAAGAGTGTTATTGCTAACTGATAATCTAAGTGCAGTACCGGTGATAAACACAAGAAATCAGGTAAGAGCTATAGCTGCTGGTGATAACGGTAATGATGAACTATTGATCAACAATGTTCCTCGCAGTACCGATTTCAAAGTAGGAGATACTTTAGTAACATCAGGTTTAGGCGGAGTTTTTCCAGAAGGGTATCCTGTTGCCACAGTAACATCGGTCGGCTTCTCAGAATCACAGCCTTTCGCCTTTATTAAAGCGAAACCTGCCGTTGACACAACTACCATGCGTTACGTTCTTTTGTTGTGGTATCACGGCAATGGTGACGACGAGGTAGGAATAGGAACACCAAAAGAAGCTACCGACGGTAAAGTGGTATTAAGACGCGAGCGTATAAAAAAATTAATTGAATCCATGTCTACTGAAGATGCACACATCAACACAGATCCGTCAGAACAAAAAAGGTTAAATGATGAGTAAAAACAAAGAAATGCACTCTCCTTTGTTGTTACTGCTTCCTTTTCTATTGGTAGCGGTGATCCTGCAAATAGCCTCATTACCACCTTTTATAGAAGAGAATCGTCCCGACTTTGCTGCTATCGTTATGATTTTTTTTGCAACAATAGTCGGATCTAACATATGTTTGGAGCTTGCTTGGTTGACCGGATTTGTTATCGACCTTCTGATTGGCGCTCCTCTTGGTATAAATGCTCTTACTCTATGCGCTCAGGTATACCTGATTTCATCTCAATTTTCTGCTTTTTCAAAATATAAGCTGTGGCAACAAGCCCTCACCATAAGCCTTTGCTCCCTGATAGTAAGAATAGGCGGCTATTGGTTAGCCCATGTAATCATGCAAACTAATTACGAAACAAACTTTCTTATGCCTTCTTTACTGATGGGCCTGCTTTGGTTACCGCTATGCCCGCTATTTAATTTCTTCGTAACAAATATAAGCGGCACGATCTCTAATGATCCAGAAAAAAAATAATTTAATCCTAGCCTCAGGTTCTCCCCGTCGACGCGAATTGCTTTCCAGACTTACGGACGATTTTCGCATAGTAATTCCTAATACTGATGAGCACATACTTCCAAATGAAACACCAAAAGATTTAGTCTTAAGACTTTCTTTGAAAAAAGCATTGGCTGTACAGAAAAACTACCCTGACGCTACCATTTTGTCAGCAGATACCGTGGTAACGTACGCAGGCAGGATCTTAGGTAAACCCCGTAATTCTAATGAAGCATTCGAATTTTTAAAAATGCTTAACAACCATACACATGAAGTATTTACCGGGATATGTGTACTCCTACAAAAAAATATCAAACAAAAATGTGTACAGACTCAAGTAACATTCGGTAATTTTAAAGAATCAATGCTACAAAATTATGCTTACAGCGGAGAAGGATTGGATAAAGCAGGAGCATATGCCATTCAAGGGAAAGGAGCTTTTCTCGTGCGTTCAATCAACGGCTCTGCAAGTTCTGTTATAGGATTGCCTCTTTATGAAACTTCAGAATTGCTTCTCTCGCAAGGTATCGGAATTTTAAACGGAGAAAGATCATGAATATTCAAGAAATGACACAAAACATCCTGTTCAAAAATTCAGATATTGACAGCAGGATAATAGAATCTTCTCTGGCTCTTTTGCATGAACGAAAAATGGATTTCGGAGATTTATTTTTCGAAAGAGTTTCATCAGAAAGTTTTGTCTTGGAAGAAGGAATTATTAAAGGCGGTTCTTTTGATATTTCTCAAGGTGTCGGTGTAAGAACAGTGTTGGGAGGCAAAACCGGATTTTCATACAGCGACGTATTAGATGCCGCATCTTTAAAAGAGGCTTGTCTTGCCGCTCGATCTATCTCCCAAGATCTCGTTACTCCTAAAAAAATTTCTTTAAAAACCACCAAAATAAAACCGTTGTATGATGCAAATGATCCTCTCCTTAGTATTCCGAGAGAACAAAAGATCAAGGTATTAGAACGCATAGACGCTCTGGTCAGAGCTTCTGATCCAAGAGTCAAGCAAGTTATTGCCGCATTATCTAGCTCATATAGAGTGATTTTAATTGCCGACAGCGACGGAAAAATCTCCTGCGATATAAAACCGATTGTTTCACTATCTGCCAGCGTAACTCTTGAGCAAAAAGGAAATCGTGAACAGGGTTTTGGTGCTGCAGGCGGAGCTTTTATGCTTGACCGAATTACTAAAGAAGAAGACTTGGCAAGCATTGCCAATGAAGCAGTACGCGTAGCCGCATTAAACCTTGAAGCCATACCGGCACCGGCCGGCAATATGACCGTAGTATTAGGATCAGGATGGCCTGGAGTATTAATACATGAAGCTGTTGGCCACGGTCTTGAAGGAGATTTTAATCGTACCGGCAGCTCAAATTTCACCGGCAAGATCGGTACTCAGGTTGCTTCAAAGGCCTGCACAATTGTAGACGACGGAACTATTGCCGAACGCAGAGGATCGCAGTCAGTTGATGATGAAGGCAATAATACACAGCGCAATGTATTAATTGAAAAAGGGATCCTCAAAGGATACATGCAGGATCGTCAAAATGCAATGCTTATGAGAACAAAGCCAACTGGCAACGGCAGACGTGAAAGCTATAACTGTTTACCCATTCCTCGTATGACAAACACCTTCATGTTACCAGGAGATTATGACAAAAATGAAATCATTGAAGGAGTAAACAAGGGGATATATGCAGTCAATTTCAAAGGCGGACAAGTAGATATTACCTCGGGAAAATTTGTATTCTCAACCTCTGAGGCTTACCTTATAGAACACGGAAAAATTACCGCACCCATCAAAGGAGCCACCTTGATAGGCAACGGTCCTGAAACCATGAAACAAGTTTCCATGGTAGGAAATGATCTGTCCTTCGATAAGGGAATAGGAGTTTGCGGTAAAGCTGGACAAAGCGTTCCAGTTGGGATCGGCACTCCGACCCTCAAAATTGACTCAATCACAGTCGGAGGCACAAAATCTTAATTAAGCAATTAACGTATCCGGGACTTTGATCCCGGCTTTCTTTATTTCGGTTTTTAAAAACTTAAACAACTGACGGGCTGCTGGTTTTTCTTCACCATTTTCAACTTTTAAAGCTTCTTCTTTGGCCTTTTTTACTAAATTACGCAATTTATTGCGATCAAGATCTTTACATAATTGGCACAAGGAATTTATCGTTTCTACCCCGTTATTGATAAGTTCGCTGCGCAGTTTTTCATAACGCATAACATCGGGATCTTCCTTTGAAGAGGCTCCCAACAATGAAAGCTGCTTTTTTAAATCAGAATCCGGATAATCACGCATAAGTTTAGCTGCATATTGCAGTTGTCTTCTCTTTTCGTCACTGCGCGGACGTAGTTTTCTGGCGACATTTATGGCTTCACGTACATCAGACGGTAATACCAATTTGGCAAGACTTTGTTCTCCCAAAGCGGCAATTTCTTCTATCAACTTCCTGACAGCCTGAGCTTCACGTTTATGAGCGCTACGGCTCATTTCATCCGGAGCAGTATCAAATCCTTCAAAATGAGGTATGTCGTTATTCATCAAGTTTCCCGTATTTATCTTCGTTCACAATCAAAAAGTTCGGCAATTCTGAATACCGAAATCAATTTCAAAAGATCGTCATTCGGTTGTACAAGTCTTAATTTTTTTCCTTTTTTTAAACTTTTAGACCATCTCACCAAAAATGCCACTCCGGCAGAATCGACTTTCACCCCATCAAGATTTATCGAATCGGCCGAAAAAATTTCCTGTCTTTGTTTCCACAATTCAGGAACTGTAAGCTTGGTCAATTCAGTAAATACTGTCATTCAGAAACCTTAGCATTTTTTAACACATTAATAGCTTCGTTTATTCCCTTATCTCTTATCACTGGATAAAGCTCAGCCTGTTTTGCATCTAAAATACTTATATTTTCTGCTATCAAATCAAAAGCTTTCCACTCCCCGCTCTTTTTATTAAGTCTCATTTTAACTACAAAATTAATATCAGGTTTACCGTTTTGTGTGACTGTATATTTAACTGCAACAATAGTTACATCAGAAGGAACATCAGAAACCGGACTTACTTTTAATTCCTGATTTGAATATTTGCCCAATGCATTTGACATGGATCGCATCATGTAATCACCGAAAGCATCGGTAAAGGCGTCTCTTTCTTCTTTACTGGTTTGCTTAAGTGAAGTACCGATTACTTTATATGCAGCGTAACGTACATCGACATACGGCAACAAATCATTTTTTATGATCCCGAGTACAACATTGTTATCATGCAAATTATCACGATTAGCTTTCAAATCATCAAATGTTTTTACAGCAATTGCATTGGCCGTTTCATAAGGATTGTTATTTTGAGCATAAGACGCCAATGACGTCGCCAGCATTATCATTGCAATTATTACGGCTTTTAAAATTTTCATACCAATTTCCTCTGAAATTTCCTGCAACCTGCAATTTTTACGGCTCTTCAGGCATAAAAGTGGGTAAAAGACCATGATTTGATGCCATAAAGCGCA
>CALBLB010000012.1 GCA_937896115.1 uncultured Succinatimonas sp. | reverse complement strand
AATCCTACGATCTGTTTTTCATGAATGAAGATGAAAAACGTATGTACGTTAACCGTCAGATGGCCAGAATGGACTATGAGTTTGCCATGTCGGAGCGCGAAGCTGAAGGAATAAAACAAGGCAAAGCCATAGGAATGAAGGAAGGTAAAGCCATAGGAATGCAGGAAGGCAAGGCCATAGGAATGCAGGAAGGCAAGGCCATAGGAATGCAGGAAGGCGAAGCCATCGGAGCCCAAAAGACCAAAGAAAACAATTTCATCGCGTTATTAAAAAAAGGCGTCAGTCTTGACATGCTTAAGGATGCCTTAGGCTTGTCAGATGACGATCTGTCAGTCATGGCGGCGAAGAACCCAGAAATCAAAAAATTTCTTGCATAAGAATATGCAGGTGTGTCTGTAGTTAGCCGTGTATAACTTTAAAGTGTGAATTTCACGAAAAATGAAGGCATACCGAAAGTATCTTTGATGTTAAAAAAAACGGAGCGGATCACGATACTTACAGTTTGTTAGGCGAAAATGCGGTATCAAAAGGCTATAGTATCGGCATAAAGCCAAACCATTTCATCGCATTGAACAAGCGTTGAAAACTTTATTTAATCAAAAATATCAACTCTGAAATTTTCCTACATAAGCGGTATGTATCTTTGCGGGTATAGCCGCTTTCTTTTGGTCTGTTGGTAAATATAGTTAAATTAAAAAACTACTTCACAATACAGTTAAATTGTTTTAAGCTATAACCACAGTTAAAGATTGCCTCGTGTAAGGATCAAATTTTGAGGCTTTGATTTTAAGAATTGGTTAAACCCGGAGTTCAATTTATGAAGAAGTTTTCAATTTTCGCTGCAACCTTAGCCTTCAGCGCTGCTGCTTTTTCCTTTTCGGCTCAAGCTAACGAGACCGTAACCGTCGGTGCCACTCCGGTACCTCATGCCGAGATTTTGGAGTTTGTCAAACCTATTTTGGCAAAGGGAGGTTTTGAGCTTAAGATCGTCGAGTTTAATGACTATGTTCAGCCAAATCTTGCAACCGACGACGGACAGCTTGATGCCAATTATTTCCAGCACCTTCCTTATCTGGAGTCTTTCAATAAAGAGCACGGTCTTAATTTAAAGAAGGTTACCGGTGTGCATATCGAACCTATCGCTATTTACTCCAAAACTTTGAAGAAAGTCGATGAGATCAAAGACGGCGGTACGGTTTCCATTCCTAATGATCCTACAAACGGCGGCCGTGCTTTGTTACTGTTGCAAAAGGCCGGTTTAATTACTCTTGAAGATCCTAATTCAATTACTGCTACTGCTTTGGATATTAAAGACAACCCCAAGCACTTAAATTTTAAAGAACTTGAAGCAGCTCAATTGCCTCGTTCCATCGATGAGGTTGATCTTGCCGTGATCAACACCAATTTCGCCATAGGTGCAGGTCTTAACCCGCTTAAAGATGCCATCTTTATTGAAGATAAGGATTCTCCTTATGTGAATGTATTGGTAGCTTCTGAGAAAACTGCCGATAAAGCAGGTGTTAAGGCTTTGGCCAAGGTTTTAAATTCCAAAGAAGTAGCCGACTTCATCATCAAAAAATATAACGGTGCAGTGATCCCTGCGTTCTGATTTTAAATCTTTAGTCGCATATAATCTGAGGGTGCCTTAAGTCGGCGCCCTTTTTTTGATCTGGTATTTTTATGCCTAAGATAGATTTTGACTACAAGAGCTTTTTAAAAACCGTTCCCAATCGCCCGGGATCTTACCGTATGTATTCAGATGAACAGACGGTGATCTATGTCGGGAAAGCCGCTGATTTAAAAAAAAGGCTTTCATCTTATTTTCTAAAACAAGTGGGATTAAAAACCGCAGCGCTTATACGTCACATCCATCATATAGAATTTACCGTAACTTTTTCTGAAAGTGAGGCTTTGATTTTAGAGAATGAACTTATAAAAAAATACCAACCTCATTACAACATACTGTTGCGTGATGACAAAAGTTATCCTTATTTGCTGTTAACTAAAGGCAAACACCCAGGGTTGTATTTTCATCGCGGCTCTCGCAAGATCCCGGGGGATTATTTTGGTCCTTATCCTGATGTTACGGCCGTAAGGGAAAGTCTTAAACTCATACAAAAGCTTTTTCCCATAAGACAGTGTGCCGACAATGTTTATGAGCACCGTTCCCGTCCTTGTCTTATGGCCCAGATAGGCAAATGCCTTGCTCCTTGTGTGCAGATGACTCAGGCTCAAGAAGAAAATTACCGTCGTCAGACGGAAAATGTGCGCATGTTTTTAAAAGGTCAGGATCAGGAGCTGTTGCAGTCACTTACCAAACGCATGGAGGATTTGTCGCTGTCGTTAAAATTTGAGGAAGCGGCCGTGGTTCGTGATCAATTGGCTGCTTTGCGCAGGGTGCAGGAGCAAAATTCCATATCAGGCGATCTGATGTTTGACATCGACGTGGTAGCGGCAGCTGTGAAAGAAGGTTTAGCCTGTGTTCATGTGCTTTTTATAAGAAGAGGCAGGATCATCGGAACCCGCTCTTATTTCCCGCAAATAAACAAGGGCGATGAATTGTCGGAGATCCTCGAGGCTTTTTTAACCCAATTCTATTTAAGTGAAAATCGCGGTCAGCTCTATCCCAAAGAAATAATTTTAAACGGCACCGATGAAGGCACTCTTGACCCTTTGCGTGAAGCTTTGGCAAAACTGAGTTTGCATGAAGTGAAATTTCTTTTAAACGTCAGAGGAGAAAGAGCCCGTTACTTAAAGCTTGCCACGGAAAATGCCGTAGCCTCTTTGAATGCAAAATTGGCTTCAG
Source organism: uncultured Succinatimonas sp. (assembly GCA_937896115.1). Lineage (GTDB taxonomy): Bacteria > Pseudomonadota > Gammaproteobacteria > Enterobacterales > Succinivibrionaceae > Succinivibrio. The sequence continues at coordinate 5,729 of CALBLB010000012.1, read as the reverse complement.
CGCTTACTGCCAAACAGCGTATTGAAGATCTGGAGCGTATTTTACAGATTAAAAATGTTCAGCACATGGAGTGTTTTGATATCTCCCATACCATGGGCGAGCTTACCGTGGCTTCATGCGTGTCTTTTAACCGTGACGGACCTGACAAGCAACATTATCGTCGCTTCAATATAAGCGGGATCACTCCTGGGGATGATTTCGCAGCTATGCATCAAGTACTTAGCAGACGTTTTAAAGATCCAGACGAAGGAATTGTACCTGACATAGTATTTATCGACGGCGGCAAAGGACAATTAAAACAGGCTGAAGAGGTGATAGGAGATCTTTTTGCAAAAGCAAAGTGCCAAGCCCCGTTGCTGGTAGCCGTTGCCAAAGGAGAAGGGCGAAAAGAAGGATTGGAAACGCTCATTCGCGGTTACAGCCATGAGCAGTATCACCTTTCGTTAGAAGATCCCGGTTTGCAATTGATCTTGCATATACGTGACGAATCGCACCGTTTTGCCATTACCGGACATCGCGGCCGCCGTTTAAAGGCCAGAACCACATCCCCACTTGAAGAGATCCCGAAGATCGGTCCTAAAAGACGCAAGGCTTTGCTGATGCGTTTTGGCGGCGCGCGTGAGCTTATGCGGGCAAGTGTTGAGGAAATAAAAAAAGTTCCGGGATTTTCAGAAGATCTGGCTCAAAGCGTGTATGACTATTTGCATGCCTTATAACGAAAAAGGGCCTCAAAAGAGGCCCTTAATGATCCTATAAGATCGATCAGATCTTGAATTTGCCGACCAACGTTACCAACTCGCCTATCTGATCTACGGATTCCTTGACCTGCGCGGCCACGTCCACTACTTTGGCAGAAAGCTGCTCTGACGATGCGGTGATGTCGTGCATATTGGTGGAGATCTCGGATGTTGCCGTGGTCTGTTGCTCGGCGGCAGTGGCAATCTGGGTGATCTGACTGTTGACATTGCCTACCTGAGTGCTGATGTCATGCAACAGCGATTCTATAGAGCCGGTTTCTTCGGCAAGCGAGTCCATATTGGCAACAGAGGATTTCATGGCACTGTTGGCAGTATTGGCATCGCTTTGAATTTGGTTGACCATCTTGGTGATCTCCTGAGTGGAGCTTGAGGTCCTCGATGCCAAAGCGCGCACCTCGTCTGCAACCACTGCAAATCCCTTGCCGGCCTCACCGGCTCTTGCAGCTTCGATGGCAGCATTCAAAGCCAGAAGGTTAGTCTGATTGGCAATGTCATCGATGGTTTCCACGATGCTGCCGACTTTCTGAGCCTGATCGACCAAAGCCTGAACTTGATCGGCATCTTTCTTGGATTTATCGACTTGCGAATGAATTCCGTTGATGGCGTTTTGAACTTTTTCAACACCGTCTTGAGTGATGGAATTGGCTGTGTGTGCCGTCTGTGCGGCGTTTTCGCAGTTTTTGGCAATGTCCGCAGTGGTTGAAACCATTTCGTCGGCGGCAGCGGCAACGGTGATGGAGCGGCTTTGAGAGTTTTGGGAACTCTGCCCCATCTGCTGTGAATCGGTATTGATGAGATTCATGGTTTCGTTCAATTTATCAGAAACCTTGCGTACGGTACCGATTGATGCGGCCAATTGTTCTTTTAAGTGTTTCAAAGCTGCAATGAGTTCGCCGAATTCATCAGCGCGGTTGGCTTGAATATTACGGGAGAGATCTCCATCGGCAAGCATTCTGGCTTCATTGACGGCATATTTAAGCGCGGAGACGAAGTTTGAGGACAGCAAAATAGCGATGATCACGGCTATAACTATGGCCGCGACGGTTACTGAGCCGGTTACGATCACCGGGGTAAAACTTGCCAGAGAAGAAACTTCGCTTTTAACGTCGTCAAGATCGGAGTTGGTGCAGACGGTGAGTACCTGCTCGGCAGCGTCGATTGCAGGATAGACTTTTTCGTTGAAAACTTTGCGTGAATCTACCGAATAGCCCTTATCGAGGAAAGGATACATTTCGTCGGTATAGGCTTTTAAAAATGTGGTAAGTTGCAAGCTTACGTCTTGGTATTCCTCGGGGGTCAACACCGGCTCGATGGATTTTAGATCATCGTACAGTTTATTGACCAGAGTTTGGGTCTCGGAGGCTGCTTCGGGGGTGAAGTTTATGAGAGCTGCGTTGAAGGTGAAGATCTTCGAGCGAAACGCGTTCATATCGTGAACTACGTTTTGCAGTTGCGCATAGTTTTGGTTGAGTTTGACATCAACTGAATCGGCAACTTGTTTGTTCTTGATGACGCCGGTAATGGCCGTGGCCGAGATGATCAGCGTCAGCAGGATCACCACGAGGAAACTTGCAAGCAGTTTCACCTTCACGGACAGGGAACTGTAAAAAGCCATGTGTTTATTCCTCTTCTAGGAAACTCAAAGGGCATAACGACAAATTTACGCCTGCATCTTCTTTGGTTAACGTGTACTTAAGTTGTTTTTGAAGCCTTTTTGAAAACTCTTTTGCGCCTTGTCACAAAAACATACTGCAAGTTAACCGTATGACTTGTATTGTAGCCCTTTAAAAGAAATCTTTGGTAAAGAGTGGGCAAGAATGAGCGCTTGAGCAAAAAATATAAAGCGTTTGCCAAAAAGAAAAGACGCGTTAAACGCGTCTTTTGAAAAACAGACAAATCTGCTAATGAGCCATAACGTATTTGACAAAACGCAGTTTGGTGGCATCGTCTGCAGAGTTGTACAGATTGACCAATTGCTGATAAGTAGCACCGCCTTTTGCCGATCCGCCTCTCTTTGAAGAAGTGGTCATTGAGGATTCCTGAGCAGCAGAAGTACCGGGATCGTCCAGCGTCATGCTTTGACGGGAGGTATCGAAACGGTTGTTGGTAGCTTCGATGGTAGGAGCTCCGTATGAAGTCATGCCGATGCCGCGCTTGGAGCCTTCTACGTATGAAGGAGCATAAAGTCTGTCAAGACTCATCAGTTCCTGACGGTAGTCACGCCCCATGACGAAGCCGTTTTCAGAGGTCATGATGAAGTAAGAGGCTTCGCTTTTGGGAATGCGTTTGCCGTCAGTATCGGTAATGGTAACTTTCTGGGTACGGGCATAGGTTTCTGCCTGCGACACCGAGGTAGGCATATGATAGTCAAAAGTCAGGATCTGATCTTTTTTAAGATCCATGATGTCGATGACTATAGGGCTTGATGATTGTACCAAACGGGCATCGCTTGAATTTGAAAAAGTGTCCTTAAAGAGTACCACTACCTGATGGCGGCCGGGAGTTAACGATACGGTGCGTGAAAAACGGCTGTACGTTTGCGGATCTTCAATACCGTCTACCAGTTGCAGGGTATAGTGCATAGGTACTTTAAAGCCGCTTTCGGCCATGGCTGCGGATGCAAAGAGAGCTCCCAGCAGAATGAAACCTTTGCTGATTTTCTTAAATATACTCATGTTAGTTTACGCCGGTACGTTTTGCGTGCCGTTCGTTCTCCTGTTTAAAGTGAGTTTTCACTGTCTGGCATTATATATGATTAAGCCTTTATTTAGACTTAGAAGTAATAGGCTGCACCTATCACAAAACGGTTTTGTCCAAGGGCTTTTTCCGCAATGTACTCATCAGGATAAAGCTCTTTGGGATGTGAATTCAAATCTATCTGCGTTTCGGCATAGAGTTTGAATGCAGCAACGGGACTGAAGGATATGCCTAAGCTTAGATCTTCAATCAAACTGCTGTTTCTGTATTTCTGACTGCTCCAGCCCCCCTTTAGTTCAATGCCGTTGTCAAATGAGTAGGAAAGAGCTGCTTCATAGTCATAAATATGATGAGCAAGACCTTTATATCTGGTGACATTTGCAAGTATTGCCGCGTAAAAACCCTGCCCCAAGGTACCGTAAGTTAGGGCTATGCCTTTATTTACCTTATAGCTTGGATGATGCAATTTGCCGTATTCTGCATAGTCGGTAACGAGATGATTGTCCTTGGCGTACATTTCACCGAAAAAATTTCGTTGAATGCTGTCGTCGCCTTCGTAACTAAAATCGGTGTAAGAGGCTCCGTAGGCTATGCCTATGCCGTTTTTCAATCTGGTGGCAAAGGAAAAGGCATAACCCGAATCGACGTTAAAAAGCTCGCCCATTTTATCTTCGGCCATTTGCAGCGACAGCCGAAAATCCCATCCCATCGACGATAGCGAGTACATGATTTGTCCTGATCTGGTATCGCCGAATATCCAGTAGTCGTTGCTCTTGTTGTCGAGGTAATTGTAGATATCGGTGACCGCGGCTACGGCAGTATAAGCAGAGTCCCCGCGTCCTGCCGTAAGCGTACCGTAGGATTGGGCATTAACCCCTACATAGGCATAACGGCTGCGTAACTGTTTTGTTTCGCTGCCGCTGCCAAAAGGAGTTTCCCATTCAAAATGTCCTATAGCCTTTATCCTATCGTTAATGGCAGTGCTTCCTGCCATACCGAATCTTACTATGGTGTCGATAGTGTTATCAGATCCTGTGTTATCGCCTTTATAAAAGCTACGGGCACTGCCGGAGCGTGAGGCTGCCTGATTTAGAAAGACGGCTTCGGTCTTGCCGAAAATATCCAGCACGGTCCCTTCATGATCGTATACAGTGGCTGAAAAAGCGGTTAGAGGTCCGCATAAAGCGGTTAGAGCTAAAATTTTTTTATTTATATTCATATACAGGCGGTAACTAAAAGGCTCGTTAATCTTTGATCATGAGTTCCAAAATTTCCTGAGGCGACGAAACGCTAAGATCAGCTTGCATAGCGTCGAATGCTTCATCATATTGTCCGTAACCCCATTTTACCGCACAGGATATGCAACCTGCACGCTTGGATGCAAGGATATCGGAGGCGCTGTCACCGCAGTAAAGCGCGTCATTCGGCGCGACGTTCAAGAGCTCAAGTGCTTTTAAAATAGGCTCAGGGTGGGGTTTGGAATGAGCACAACTGTCAGCGCCTAATATACATTCAAAACAGGCGGTAAAAGGAAAATGAGCAAAAAGCGAGGTGATCATGCTGCGGTATTTGTTTGAAACCACGCCAAGGTGTATGCCTTTTGCATGCAGGTTTTTTACACTTTGTTCCACTCCCTGATAAGGCACGGTCTTTTCACATACGTGATTGGTGTAGCTTTTGGCAAAGAACTCGTACATGGGGGTACCTATTTCACACTTATCCCAATGCTCGGGGCTTAATGCCTCACGCATCATGGCCCGCATGCCCAAACCTACTTTAGGACGCAGACGTAAAGAAGAAAGTTTAGGATAACCGAAGGCCTCCAAGGTTCGGTTGCAGGCTGACATGATGTCAGGTGCGGTGTCAAAAAGAGTACCGTCTAAATCGAACAAAACTGCTTTAAAGCGCATAACGTCTTCTTTAAAAAGGTGGCCGGTATTGGTTTGAAACGAAAATACCCAAAGTCTAACTACAGAAATTATAACAAACCCGGAGTTTGGGGCTCCGGGTTTAAGCAAGCTGAAGATTAAAGCAGCTTAGAAAACGTGATCGGCAACGTCAGTTTTGAGCGGCTTGCTTTTCCTGTTTCTTATTGCGGTAGTGCAAGATCACCACCGCGATGATCATAAGTGCAAAGGCAGTTCCCAAGCTTAAAGTTAAGCTGTAGGTAAGACCTGCTACCACATATCCGAAGAAAGCACAGAATGCTACCAAGATGGCATAAGGCAATTGGGTGTAAACGTGCTCTATGTGCACGCAACCTGCGCCTGCCGA
>CALBLB010000011.1 GCA_937896115.1 uncultured Succinatimonas sp. | reverse complement strand
CTGCTGCTTCCGCCGCTCAGGTCTATGACAAAGACGGCACCACTTTGGCTGTCGGCGGCCAGATCGAATTTATGGCCGGCAACGCTGGTAACACCTATTTTGGTAACAAATCAGCCGACGCCACCACTCGTGATCGTGCTCGTCTGACCATGGCCGGCCGTACTCAACTTACCAATGGTATCGCTGCCTACGCTTACAACGAGTGGCAGGCTGAACACTCTGGTACTTCTGATGAAAAATCTGATCTCAAAGCTCGTCAGCAGTATTTAGGTGTTGATTTCGGTAAATTCGGCAAAGTGCAGATGGGTCGTTATAAAGATCCGTTCGTCTTTGCTTCTTCCGTAGTTGACGTATTGGACGAAGTCGGTGTGTTCGGTGGTAACGATGAGCGTAACTCCGGCCACCTCTCCTACATGTGGTCAGGTTTCGGTTTTGACGCTGGTATTTCCTATCAGTTTGCAGAAGATGCTTACAAGACCGATACCGTTGGTTCTTTCGACGTTGATTCCGGTTTCTCCGTTTATGCCGGTTACACCTCTCCTGCCGTCCTCTTCGGACCCATCAGCGTTCGCGCCGGTTATCTGTATTTAAAGGGACAGGACAGCAATGACAGCCCTACTGCCTTTGGTAAAGGTTCAAAGAACAAACCTGCTGTATTAGGTTACGTATACGATGAACAGGGTAATAAGTCCAACATCACTGGCTATTATTCATATTCAGTTGACAATTTGAAGACCATCGACGGCTCCTTATCATGGGGCACCAACGGCAAAGGACTCTACTTGGCTACCAACTACAACTATGCTAAGGCTACTTTGCAAGATGGTGTTTTGTCTGAAACTGCCCTCGGAGTAACCCTTGATACCACCTTGGAATCCATCAAGACCAAGGCTTGGGAAACTGTCGTAACCTACGGCTTTGAAAACGGCATTCGTCTTGGTGCTTCCTACCACTATATCAACACCAAGTTGACTGCTCTTGACGGTGATGAAGACAGCACCCAGAAATACGTACAGTTGATCGCCGACTACAATGTCACCCCTAACTTCAAGATCTGGGCTGAAACCTGCATCGACGCTGGCTCTGACGACTATGCTCAGAGAATCACCAACACCAACTTCGTTGATGAAAACGGCATTTCCACTGACAAAGACGGTCACAACTCCGTCATGTTCGGTGCTCGTTACGTATTCTAATCTGAGTCTTCTCAAAATAGATACTTAAAGATTATTTACGCAAGTAAATAAAACCCGTTGGCAGGATCCAGATCGATCCTGCCTTTTTTCATGCAAAAAAATCTGTAAACCATATCTTCACAATTCAAGTTCATCCCGCGGTGACTGTCAAAACGTGATTTAGTTCCCCGGAATTTCGTGATCATGATCACATATTTTGATCAATACGTATTTTTTTTTTTATTGATCGAATTTTACTGCTATAGTTCACTTGCGTTCGATAAAGAACACAGGCAATTCGCATAACACGTTTTGCTTAACTATAAATTATGGGATTCTAACTATGAAGAAGTCAGTTTTAGCTGTAGCTATCGCTGCAGCAGCTTTCGCAGCTTCTGCTGCTTCCGCCGCTCAGGTCTATGACAAAGACGGCACCACTTTGGCTGTCGGCGGCCAGATCGAATTTATGGCCGGCAACGCTGGTAACACCTATTTTGGTAACAAATCAGCCGACGCCACCACTCGTGATCGTGCTCGTCTGACCATGGCCGGCCGTACTCAACTTACCAATGGTATCGCTGCCTACGCTTACAACGAGTGGCAGGCTGAACACTCTGGTACTTCTGATGAAAAATCTGATCTCAAAGCTCGTCAGCAGTATTTAGGTGTTGATTTCGGTAAATTCGGCAAAGTGCAGATGGGTCGTTATAAAGATCCGTTCGTCTTTGCTTCTTCCGTAGTTGACGTATTGGACGAAGTCGGTGTGTTCGGTGGTAACGATGAGCGTAACTCCGGCCACCTCTCCTACATGTGGTCAGGTTTCGGTTTTGACGCTGGTATTTCCTATCAGTTTGCAGAAGATGCTTACAAGACCGATACCGTTGGTTCTTTCGACGTTGATTCCGGTTTCTCCGTTTATGCCGGTTACACCTCTCCTGCCGTCCTCTTCGGACCCATCAGCGTTCGCGCCGGTTATCTGTATTTAAAGGGACAGGACAGCAATGACAGCCCTACTGCCTTTGGTAAAGGTTCAAAGAACAAACCTGCTGTATTAGGTTACGTATACGATGAACAGGGTAATAAGTCCAACATCACTGGCTATTATTCATATTCAGTTGACAATTTGAAGACCATCGACGGCTCCTTATCATGGGGCACCAACGGCAAAGGACTCTACTTGGCTACCAACTACAACTATGCTAAGGCTACTTTGCAAGATGGTGTTTTGTCTGAAACTGCCCTCGGAGTAACCCTTGATACCACCTTGGAATCCATCAAGACCAAGGCTTGGGAAACTGTCGTAACCTACGGCTTTGAAAACGGCATTCGTCTTGGTGCTTCCTACCACTATATCAACACCAAGTTGACTGCTCTTGACGGTGATGAAGACAGCACCCAGAAATACGTACAGTTGATCGCCGACTACAATGTCACCCCTAACTTCAAGATCTGGGCTGAAACCTGCATCGACGCTGGCTCTGACGACTATGCTCAGAGAATCACCAACACCAACTTCGTTGATGAAAACGGCATTTCCACTGACAAAGACGGTCACAACTCCGTCATGTTCGGTGCTCGTTACGTATTCTAATCTGAGTCTTCTCAAAATAGATACTTAAAGATTATTTACGCAAGTAAATAAAACCCGTTGGCAGGATCCAGATCGATCCTGCCTTTTTTCATGCAAAAAAATCTGTAAACCATATCTTCACAATTCAAGTTCATCCCGCGGTGACTGTCAAAACGTGATTTAGTTCCCCGGAATTTCGTGATCATGATCACATATTTTGATCAATACGTATTTTTTTTTTTATTGATCGAATTTTACTGCTATAGTTCACTTGCGTTCGATAAAGAACACAGGCAATTCGCATAACACGTTTTGCTTAACTATAAATTATGGGATTCTAACTATGAAGAAGTCAGTTTTAGCTGTAGCTATCGCTGCAGCAGCTTTCGCAGCTTCTGCTGCTTCCGCCGCTCAGGTCTATGACAAAGACGGCACCACGTTGGCTGTCGGCGGCCAGATCGAGTTTATGGCAGGCAACGCCGGTAACACCTACTTTGGCAACAAATCTCAGGATGCTACCACTCGTGATCGCGCTCGTTTAACCATGGCCGGTCGTACTCAGTTAACCAACGGTATCGCTGCTTATGCCTACAATGAGTGGCAGATAGACCACAAGGGCACCAGCCAGGAAAACCAAGAAGTTCTCGCACGTCAGCAGTACTTAGGTGTTGATTTCGGTAAATTCGGTAAAGTTCAGGTTGGTCGTTACGTTGATCCTTTCGAATATGCTTCAAACCTCGTTGACGTTTTGGACGAAGTCGGCGTCTATGGTGGTTTCGATGAGCGTAACTCCGGTCACATCTCCTATATGTGGTCTGGCTACGGCTTTGATGCTGGTATCTCCTATCAGATGGCTGTTGACAGCTATCGTGCTGATGAATTCGGCGGTAGCTTTGATGTTGACTCTGGTTTCTCCATCTACGCCGGCTATACTTCTCCTGCCGTAGTTTTCGGACCTATCAGTGTTCGTGCTGCTTACCTGTATCTGAATGGTCAGGACAACAAGCATGAAGGAAAAGCCTCTAAATCAAGCAAAACTCTTTACGGTGAATATGACGAAGACTCTGGATTACTCGAAACCGTAAATATGAGTGGTTACCTTGATAATGCAAAATCCATTGATGGATCATTAGCTTGGGGTACCAACGGCAAAGGTTTATATCTTGCAACCAACTATAACTATTCTAAATTGACCTTTGTTGACTCTGATGTCATCTCCAATATAGACGGTGCTCTTGGTAACGGCAATGTTGAGTGGAAGGCTAAAGCTTGGGAAACCGTTGTTACCTACGGCTTTGAAAATGGCATCCGTCTCGGTGCTTCATACCACTATATCAAGCATGAAGCTACCGTTGGCGGTGAAGAAGGAAAAGCTTCTGGTGATACCAAGTTTGTTCAGCTGATCGCTGACTACAACGTCACCCCCAACTTCAAGGTCTGGGCCGAAGGTTTAATCGATGCCGGTTCCGATGACTACTTTGCAAAGATCACAAGTGCAACAGACGGCTTCACTGATGATAACGGTAAATTCGTGAACACCTGCAAAGATGGTCACAACTCCATCATGTTCGGTGCTCGTTACGTCTTCTAATCTGAGCTTTCTCAGAATAGATGCTTAAAGATTATTTACGCAAGTAAATAAAACCCGTTGGCAGGATCCAAATCGATCCTGCCTTTTTTCATGCTCAAGGTTGTGCCTAATCTCTCTCCTTGCACGTCCGCTCTCATATACAATACTCAAAGAAAATAGGACTTTGTCCGTTAATGATTCAATATCGGTAATGACCGATCCCCGCAAAAGAGGACATTCACATGACCATAGGCATCATAGGCGCCATGGAACCTGAGGTTGCAGGCCTGATCAACGCACTTGAAGAAAACTCTGTTATCAAAACCGCAATGACAGAGATCCATACCGGCAAATTAAAAGGCAAGGACGTAGCTATCGTGCAATGCGGCATAGGCAAATGTGCCGCAGCTGCAGTCACCGCCTTGCTTATCGACAGATGTAAGCCTTCTGCCGTGATCAACACAGGCTGTGCAGGAGCTCTTGCACCTGATCTTAAAATCGGCGATATGGTGATCTCTTCTAAGGCTGCCTATCACGACGCCGATCTCACCCCATTTGGCTACAGCAAAGGACAGATGGCAGGGCATGATCTCTATTTCAATGCAGACTCAGAACTTATGGCCAAAGCAGGAATTGCTGCAGGAAATATTCCCGAACTCAAAGGCAAAATCAAAACCGGACTCATTGTTTCAGGTGATCAGTTCATCAACATCAGTACTCAAAAAAATGCCATAGTGCAACTTTTCCCCGATGCAAAAGTTTGTGAAATGGAAGGTGCCTCCATAGCTCATATTTGCCACGATTGCGGCGTTCCCTTTCTCATCGTAAGAGCAGTATCCGATGAAGCTTCAGAAGGGGTTACCGTAGCTTACGATGAGTTTATGCCCAAGGCTGCTGCCTTAAGTGCAAAACTGGTTACTGCCCTGCTGCCGCTGCTTTAGTTAACGTTATGAATGAAATGGAAACTCTGCTTCATGGAGTACAGGCAAGCTCAATCGGATCTCTTGATCTTTTTGCCCTGCTTGATCACAGCGCCGTAGTACTGCTGATAGCCGTGTTAGCAGAGCTCATCATTCCGATACCGTCATCGCTCAGACTTTCACGGTTAAAGCCCCTGCTGAAAGTTTTAGCCGCCAGAGTAAATCGTGACAACAACAGTTCCTCGCAAAAGATCTTTGCCGGGATCATGTTACCTACGGTAGTACTGCTGACAGCCTGGGCTTTAACCTTTCTCATTCATGCCTGTACCGGTTTTGACAACCTGCTTGCACTCTTTATTCTGCCTCTTTTGCTGGATTCAAGAAATACATTGGATACCGTATGGAAAACCAGTTATCTGTTGCGTCACGATGAAAAAGATCAGGCACGAACTGTCATCGGGCACAAACTTGAAAGAGAATGCGGCAAACTCTCTTATATGGGAATATCCAAGGCTTGTTGCGAATATGCAGCCATGGCCTTGTCCTGTAACTGGTTTGCCGTGATCGTTTGGTACCTGATCGCAGGACTTGAAGGCGCTGTGATCATGCAGTTAATTGCCATCATGGATCAGGCTTTTTCCTCAAAAAATTATTCGCAGAATCAGGAATTTTCCTCAGGGATCAGAAGACTTGAACAATTCATGTTAGCTCCTGTAGCCGCAATCTTATTGCTTTTATCTTTAATTTCATTCTCACCCGTTGCCGCCTTGCGCGGTGCAATTGGCGGAGTAGATTCCCATCCGGCTCCCATGAGCGGTTTTATTCAAGGCTGTCTTGGCGGAGGATGTGATCTTGCTTTAGGCGGTCCCCGTTGCTATCAAAGGAAGATCGTAAGACTGCCTCGCATAGGAGGAGAGAGACAACCTGATGCCTCATCTCCCATGCAAATAGCCAGAAAAATACGTCGTTGCGGGATCTTTTTATGCCTGATCGCCTCTGTGATCTCCTGCTTGCTTATATAAAACGCTAGCGCGCCGCTGAATGGATGCATGCAGAGTCATTTAATTTAGCGACGGCGTTTTCAACAAAAGTTTTCGGATCTCCGTTCTTTAAAGCTTAACCTGTCAGATCTACATCACTTTTTCAGGCGTGTAGTTTTCAAATCAGCACAAATATTTTAAGTTGTATTCAAAAAACAGCCTGGATACAAATTGATTCGGAACTTTAAGAGAACGGCCGTCTTCTGCATAGGTTAAAAATCCCATATACATCAAAGTTGAAAGCAGATCTTTTCGATTGAATTTATTGAAGCTGTTAAGGTTGATAGCTTCCGAAATCTCCCCGAACGCAATAGACCTGCCCATTACCGCGTCATTGACTATCTGCAGAACAAGCTCTTTTTGCCCATGGCTAAAAATACCGTCTATCTTAGGGAGATCCGAAAACAAAGCAGGACCCATTACATTTGCAGGCTCTTGTCCGCACAGACTTATCTTATCCAGATAATAAAGACACATTGATGAGTTGAACACGGTATCGCCGCTCTCGTTCCAAAAACGGTAACCGCTATACAATTCATTCATACGAGACATCACCTCAGAAAGAGAATGACCGTATTCATTCAAATCAACAAGTTGCGGGATCAAATTTGCAAGTTCGTCTTCGGTAAACCCGAACATCGAGGCAAATTCAGGTTCAAAAGAGAGATTTTTTGCAATGTTAAATCCTGAAGTCATCGAGTCCATTGAAATCGATGCAACTCCGGTAATGAACACTCGCGATACCGCTGTTTTAGTAGCTTCCTTTAAACTGCTGTAAAAATCTTTTATGAAACCTACAGCTCTGACGCTCCCTTTAAAACGCGCCTGATCACACGAAAAAAAGCCGTTGATAAGCTGATCGTATTCGTCGATGATCACATAAAGTTTTTTACCAAGTTCCGTGTATACGGCACTTATGAAATCACTAAACAATACTGCCGGAGCATCGTAAGCTTTGGTAAGCACGAATTCTGCTTTTTTAACAGGATATTTACCTAAAAAAATCCTGACAGCTGCGCGCAACCTTTCAACAAACTGTGTCACCGGATCCCCCAAGATCATTCCTGAAAAATCCAAGAACAAGACAAAAAACGAACCGGCTGCCGTCGTTCTATGATCATAGATATAGGTGCCTTTAAAATTCTTATCAAAATCTTTGACACAGCTTGCATCGTAATAAGCTGCCAATGTTTGAGTAAACAGAGATTTTCCAAAACGTCTCGGGCGAACTATGAAAGGATATTTTCCCCCGTAACGCTCAAGTTTCTCAATGAAAATCGTTTTATCGACATAGGCACTGCCATATTGACGGATCTCAGGAAAAAAACATTGTCCGTAGGGGTTATTTAAAAGTTTCACCATTCTTCAGCTCCTCTGCGGATCGCACATAATTTCATTTTAATTCTGCTTCAAGCTTTCAAGAAAATAAAGGATTGCTTCTATTAAGTGAAAAATTAATCCGTTACTTCAAGCTTTGAGCTCATGTTAAAATTTTCTTATGGAAGATATTGATTTTGCACAACTGCTTAATGAAGCAGATCACGAAGGCCAACTGGACTTTGCCCAAGCTGCAGGTCCTGTCAAACGTATACATCAGGATAAAATTGAAACCAGTAGCACCTTGCTTGATCCGGCTTTGGCCAAAGCAAGACAACAAGCTGCGGTGAAACTGCCTGAAAAACTTACGGAAACGGCGTCCTCTTCTTTTGTACAGATGGTTGCACCTCAGGATATCCTGGAATATCGACGCCCAGGAGTTCAGCCTTATATTGTCAAAAAACTGCGCAACGGAGAATACTGCGAAGCTGACTTCATCGATCTGCACGGACTCACGGTCGAGCAGGCTTATGAAAAAGTCATGCGTTTTATCGCTTACGCCAAAGAACGCGAATACCGCTGCATACTCATAATTCACGGTAAAGGGCAAATGCAGAAACAAAAAGCTCTTATTAAAAGTTTTACTGCTCACTGGCTCAAACAGATCCCCGAAATTCTGGCTTTTCATTCCGCCCCTGAATGGAAAGGCGGAACCGGTGCCGTAATGGCTATTTTAAAGAAAGGTGACAAGGCGTCGGCTTTAAATCGTGAATTGCATGCCAGACGTTAAACCTGATTATTAAATTACATTTTGGTATATAATCACCAATAGTATTACTTTTAGTTATTTTATTGTGATGGTTATGCAGACTATTTTCCAAAAAAAATTTGCAGGAGAGCGCCCTCTCTTCGGCTCAAAGCATCTGAAACTTGATCATGTAACCATACTGCCCGGGGAATCTGCTTTAAAAGAAACTGCCGATATAGAAGCGGTAAATTGTGAATTTAACGGCAAATATCCTTTTTGGCATACTCACGGTTTTACCGTACGCGACTGCCTGTTTCGCGAAGGTGCCAGAGCCGCACTTTGGTACTCCGACCATCTGGTAATGGAAGACACGCTGATCTTAGCTCCCAAAATGTTCCGCGAGATGAATACGCTTTCTTTAAAACGCGTGCGCATTCCTCACGCAGGAGAAACCTTATGGTACTGTCACGGGATCGAAGCTTTGGACTGTGAAGTCTCGGAAGCTGATTACATGTTTTTAGGCTGCAGCGAGATAAAGCTTAAAAATTTTACCTTAAACGGCAATTACACCTTCCAAAAAACTCGCAACGTCGAAATAGATAACAGCGTTTTAAACTGTAAAGACGCTTTTTGGGAATCGGAAAACGTTACGGTACGTAACAGCGTTTGCAACGGTGAATACTTAGGCTGGCATTCAAAAAATCTAAAATTGATAAACTGCACTATTTCAGGTACTCAACCTCTTTGTTATGCAGAAAACCTGATCTTGGAGAACTGTACCTTTACTGACGATGCCGATCTGGCTTTTGAATACAGCTCGGTACAGGCAACCATAAAAAGCAGAGTGCATTCGGTAAAAAATCCGCTTACGGGTCACATTACCGCACAAGGATACGGCCAAATTATCATTGATGACAATCTCAAATCCCCAGGTGACTGCGTCATCGACACCTCCTGCTGAAATTAAGGTAAAGATATGGATAACTCTTTTGATTTTTCCGTCGCGCCCAAACGCCGCAATACGGCTTCTTTAAAATGGGATCTGGCCAAAGACGACGAGGTGATCCCCTTATGGGTTGCCGACATGGATTTTACGACCGCACCTTCGATTTTGCAGGCACTTGATGAAAGGGTAAAGCACGGAGTATTCGGCTATGAACTGCTGCCTGATTCATGGTATCAGTCCATCATTGCTTGGCAGAAAGCACGCAACGGTCTTGAGATTAAAAAAGAAGAAATAATCCCGGTACCGGCAATCATTCCTGCGGTATCTGCAACACTGCAGGCTTTATGCCAAGGCGGCGAGCAAGTGATCATGCAAACTCCTGCATACAACTGCTTTTACTCGTGTATACGCAACAGCGGCCTTGAACTGTCTAAAAATCCGCTGATACAAGGTAAAGAGCACTACGAGATCGATTTTGGTGATCTTGAGGAAAAATTATCTCATGAGAGAGCCAGAGTTCTGCTGTTGTGCAATCCTCATAATCCTACCGGGAGGATCTGGACTGAAAATGAACTTAAGCAGATAGGAGATCTTTGCATAAAATACGATATCACCGTACTTTCCGATGAAATTCATTCTGATCTGCGTCCACAAAGCTCGGTATTTACTTCTTTTGCAACCTTAAGTTCTGAACTTGCAGAACGCACCGTAACTTTTAACTCTGCCTCAAAAGCATTTAATCTTGCAGGGCTTCAATGTGCCTACATCATCGTAAAAGATCCGCTTAAAAGACGCCGTATCGACAGACGCGTAAACATCAATGAAGTGTGCGATCTCAACATCATGGGGGCTACAGCAATGCAAAGTGCCTATGAAAGCGGCTTGCCTTGGCTTTTAAGCTTGAACGGTTATATAAGAGACAACATAGATTTTGTCTGTGATTTTCTAAAAAAAGAATTGCCAAAGACCGTATGTTTTAAACCCGAAGCTACATATCTTATGTGGATAGATTTCCGTGCTTACGGTAAAAGCAGCAAACAGTTATATAAAGATTTTATTAAATCCAAAGTCATGCTGAGTCTTGGGACAGAATACGGCTCCGAAGGCGAAGGATTTATGCGACTTAATGTTGCCTGTCCAAGAGAATTGCTAAAACAAGGGTTGCTCCGTCTGAAACAGGCTTTGCTTTAAGTTAAGCTGAAACAGAGGCAGGATGTAGAAGTTCTGCCTCCTGTAATATTTCAAAACCGTCCGACTGTGCAATTTCAGACAAGGAAGGTTCACTTTCATCGTTTAGATGAATAAACTTTTGACGCTCCAGTGCGGATAAATCAGCATAAACTTCAGGAGCTAATTTTCTTTCATATTCACAAAGGCTGCCGCGATTTAAACAATCGTTTAAAAACACCGCACCCATACCTTCATCATGCAAAAGCTGCGACTGAATTATGCCTTTTGAAAAATCCTGCTTATCAGCATAAAAGCGCTGCTCTTTTCCCAAGGCAAACCTTTCTCTTAAATTTTCAGGTTCTTTTTGAGATAGCTTGCGATTAAATTGCGGAGCATCACATACATCTGCAGAAAGCATGGACAACAAGAGTTGAAAATCAGCGCGATCACCGCTTGCAACCGACTCATTGAGTCTGTTGCCAAGCTGCAACTCGTCAACGAGCACTTTATCGCGCAATTTTTCATCCAGCATGATCATATCCTCCGCATTAAGATCAACGGATCAAAACGCAGGATCTTTAATTTGCAGAAGAAAATCGTCCTTGCTTATTCAAATACCTCCTGCGTGAATTAAAATTTCTACTAAGAAGAACTAAGTTTTAGCGATATACCGTATTTAAACAGCAAGCCACAGAATCGGAGATTTTCAGCATGAGTACCAGCGCCACCGTCATTTTTTGCGAAGACGGGCATCTACCGTTGATGCTGTACAGTACATACGACGGCGCCATTGCTACCTATTCTCCTCAATACGACAGGGTAACCGGAGTCGGCATGACTTTGTATTCGATGACGCAACACTACCAAAAACTTCACACTACCCCGTCGGCAGAACAAATTGCCAATGAATTTTTACTGTTGTCCTCAGGCTCCTGCCGCCTTGCAGACGGTATACATGATGACTG
This sequence comes from uncultured Succinatimonas sp., assembly GCA_937896115.1. Lineage (GTDB taxonomy): Bacteria > Pseudomonadota > Gammaproteobacteria > Enterobacterales > Succinivibrionaceae > Succinivibrio. The sequence goes on along the minus strand of CALBLB010000011.1, from coordinate 5,856 downwards.
TGAGTACCTTTATACCATGGCTATTCATAACGATATTGCAAACGCATTGCGTACCGTTTCATTAAGAGCATATGCAATTGCTCCGTGGAAATTCAAACACGATTCGCCTTTTTTTAAGATACGCTCATGGCTTCTTGATCCGGTTCCTGCGCAAATGTTTGAACATTGCTATCACGTACGTGAAATCGGCTCAGTCATAAAAAAAGCTCTGAAGGAGTTGCCTTCAGAGCCTGAACTTTCAAAATAAAATCTTAAGTTTTAAATTTAACCTAAGATTTGGCGCAACATGCAACGCAGAGGCTCTGCTGCCCCCCAAAGCAACTGATCGCCTACGGTGAAAGCCGAAATAAACTTTTTACCCAAGGTCATGTTGCGAATACGGCCCACGGGAACATTAAGACTGCCTGAAACAGCTGCAGGAGTCAGTTCTTTTAAGGTAACTTCCTTATGATTGGGGATCACTCTCACCCAGCTGTTGTCACTCTTGATGGCATCTTCGATTGCATCAAGTGACATTTCCTTGTGCAATTTAATCGTCACTGCCTGACTGTGGCAACGCATGGAGCTGATACGCACGCAATTTCCGTCTATAGGCAGGGTACCTGGTTCATAGCCTAAAATCTTATTGGCCTCGGCCTGACTCTTCCACTCTTCCCTGCTTTGACCGTTGGGAAGCTCTTTATCTATCCAGGGCAATACGGATCCTGCCAAAGCCGCGCCGAAATTAGCCGTAGGGAAATCAGCGGCATTCATCTTGGCACGCACCTTACGCTCAATAACCAAAATAGAAGAAGCGGGATCGGCAAGCTCTGCAGCGGTTTCATTGTAAAGAGCGCCCATCTGCAAGAGCAGTTCACGCATATTTTTAGCACCGGCTCCTGAAGCTGCCTGATAAGTTTGGGTAGAGATCCACTTAACATTACCGGTTTTGATAAGACCTGCCAAAGCAATTAAAAGCAATGATACGGTGCAATTGCCTCCTACGAAAGTACGGCAACCGTCATTTAAAGCCCGGTCAAGCACGTCATGATTGACAGGATCAAGGATGATTTTGGCTTCATCCTCCATACGTAAAGTAGAGGCCGCATCGATCCAATAGCCTGTCCACCCGGTTTGACGCAAAGCTTTGTAGATCTTGGAAGTATAATCTCCACCTTGGGTGGAGATAATTATATCCATTGCCTTGAGCGCATCTAAATCATATCCGTCCTGCAACAATCCGGTATCTTTGCCGTCGATGACGGGGGCCTTCATACCGGCTTGAGACGTAGAAAAGAATACCGGCTCCACCAAATCAAAATCTTTCTCAGAGCGCATACGTTCCATCAAAACGGAACCGACCATACCGCGCCAACCGACCAAACCTAATTTTTGCATTTTCATCCTCGGTTAATCTTAAGTTTTGTTCTTGGAACACATCATCTGAAAGGATCTGAAGACGATGTTGCCGACGTCGTTTACCGTAGGCGGTTACCTAACTGATGACGCGGCAGGGCAAGAGTCCACAGCGGTGTTACGCTTAAGACGCCCTTCGTTTGCGCTCAATGATACATGAAGCACTTTCCCGGATCTTACGTACTTCCCAAATAATTCGTTTTTGCACAAAGCAGGCGCACGTTTTAAATACTCATCCAAGCGTTGTCCTATCTCCTCATCACTTCCTTTTGTAAAATCATCACCGTCCTTTTTGATCTCAAGAAACATGCCGTCATTATTTTCATAAGCTCTCTCAAGCACAGTATGTGCGTCTATATTCAACGGCAGACGAGCTTTAAGATCATCAAAGGCAACCGTCGTATCGTCAGGTCCGAAAAATTCTTGATAACCTACATAACAGGCAAAGAGTAAAAAACAGATCACACAAGCCCGAACATTGGCTTTATTCAACAAAGTATTTTTACGTATGCTGTTTTTTGCTCTGATTTTTCTTATCCTCGATGCAAATCTGCTCACACTTTCATCCTCATATTTTGGTTCTGACAATTCCTTTTCAAGTTTTTTTCTTTTTTCCTTAATGGTCTCCGGCAACCTGTCATAAGCGCTGGTTTTCTTAAGGTGCCGGCAACATCCCAACACACATCCGCATTTCTCTTCTGCATTACTTTGAGGAATTGGACAGTCAGCAGGCTTATCGTTTTCTTGAGCCATTTAAACTCCGGAGGTATGAACTTTTTAAGCAATGAGTTTGACGCCATCATTTTGCCAAGACAAATATTTTTTTAAATGCCAAGATCAAAAAATTCTCTTACAATCATGGACGCACCATAAGCTATCATCGCAAGGCAAGATCGTTTTTTGCTTTTTCCGTGGAAACACGTAAATTTCTTTTATTTGGCAATAACATTGAACCTGTAAAATACGCCTTAGCACAAGGTAGCTTATTTATAAGATCAAAACATTACATTGCTCCTTACCGCCTTTTAGATAAGTTTTCATAAGGTGAGATCAGGACAATTATTTTTTTAAATCAGCAAATTTTACAATCAAAGGTTTCAGCATGACCAATCTCATAGGCAAAGATGCCCCGCTTGAACAAAGTATCCAACGTTTTCGTCAGGGACTTGAGCGTTTAAAGCTTAAAGTAAGCGAGAGCGGTTGGCTAAATCCTCTGCCCAACGTTTTTTCTGTACATCTTGAATTTCCCGATTGTCCGGTGATCTATTCAAACGGTAAGGGATCAAGCAAACTGGCCGCATTGGCCTCTGCCTACGGAGAGCTCTATGAACGGCTCTCCACCCATATGTCATTTTCAGACTATTTCTTAGGTCAACGTAACGCTGAAGCAGCTTTCGTACATTTTAAAGATGAAAAATGGACGGCAATCGATGAAAACGATGATGAAACCCAAGAATTACCGCCTGACATATTAAATGCTTCCTTACGACGCTTTTATACCAAAGATCTCGAAATCGATTTAGGTTCGCTTGTCGATATTCAGTCATCATCATCAAGCCGCGGAGTTTGCTCGATACCGTTTACCAACGCCAGAAACGGAGAAATAGTCTATTTTCCCATAAACCTTCTTGACAATCTCTACGGCTCCAACGGCATGAGCGCCGGTAATTCAGATTACGAAGCTTTGGTTCAAGGGCTTTCTGAGATCATTGAACGCTACGTTAAAAAAGAAATCATCAAAAAAGGCTTGTCTTTACCCAAGATCCCGCTTGAAATCATAAAACGCTATCCCAAAAGTGAGGATACACTTGCAAAATTACAGGGACACGGTTTCAAAGCAATAGTCTACGATGCATCCTTGGGCGGTCGTTTTCCCGTAGTTTGCGTAGTTTTGTTCAATCAGGGAAACGGCAGTTGTTGTGCTTCGTTCGGAGCCCACCCTATTTTTGAAGTAGCCCTTGACCGAACTTTAACGGAACTTTTACAAGGCCGAACCTTTGCTGATTTGGATAATTTCGAAGCTCCGATATTCGAACTTGAACAAACTGCAGATCCGGTCAATCTCGTCAGTCATTTTGTCGACTCCACCGGACTTTTACCCATGCAGATGTTCCGTCGCGGTCCGGACTTTCGCTTTGCTGCGTGGGATTTTAACGGTAATACCCATGATCAGTACAAAGCCATGCGCTACATCATAGCAAAGCTCGGCTTTGACATTTATCTGCGTCCTTACAAAGAACTGGGGATCCCCGTATATCGCATCATCGTGCCCGGCATGAGTGAAGTTTACCCTGTTGACGATCTTGTCTATAACAACACCAATGCTTTTATAGATTTCCAACAGGCTTTGCTGGCACTTCCTGATTCCGACGAAAATACCGAAACCTACCAAAGCTATTTCCACGAATTGGACGATTCCGGGGCTGAAGACGAAGCCTTGGTCTGTCAGCAACTTGGTGTTTTGCCGGATCCTGACAGTCCTTGGTCGACTTTACGCTTTGGTGAACTTAAATGTTTATTAGCGCTTGCCGGTAAAGAATTTAACGATGCGTTAATTTGGTGTCGCTGGACCTTAAGTTACTGCCAAGACAGTTTCCCTCTCTCAAGATTTCGTTTTTACCGTTGTCTTGAAAAAGCTCTTGAATGCTCACTTACAGGAAATCTTGAATTGCAAGATTATGAGGAAGCGTTGAGTTTTCTTTACGGAGATGAAACCTTCGGTGCAGTCAAAGCTCATCTTGAAGGAAAAGCCCGTTTCTTCGGTTTGCGCGGAAGCGATCTTGATTTAAAGGGTTTTACCATGCATCAAGAATTGATCCGCATCTATACGAAAATAAAAGAGGTTCCCGTAAATGCTTAAAAGGTACGGATACAGAATTTTTTTTACTGCAGTGATCCTGACGCTTTTTAATCTTACGGGATGCTCAAGCAATCTGGATACTGAAAATCACTCTTTCGTGTCATGGCAAGATAATTATTCAAGATTACACAACCTTACTTTTTTTAAAAATTCCGGTCGTTTGGGAGTTTTCACCAAAGGACAGCGTGACGGCGCAGCTTATGACTTTGAAGGTTTAAGCGGCGGTTATCTGCTCGTTATAAAATCTCCGCTTGGCAACAGTTTGGCTTCAGCTACGGTTACGGAAAATACCCTGGCTTTGAATATAGGGGATAAAAATTACCGTGACGACTATGCCTTTGCCATGTTTGAACAAGCCTTCGGTTTTTCCATTCCGGTTGACAAATTAAAACCCATACTGCTCGGGATCCCGCAGGGAAAATTGGAAACTGATAATGAAGGAAGAATAATAAAAGCTCAATGGGACGGTTATTCAATAAGTTATTCTGGGATCATGCAAGCAAACGGGCTTAGGATCCCCAAAGTGGTCACGGTAAAACACGGTGATTACACTATCAAGACCTCCGTTTCATCCTTTGTTTTAAAAGAGAGCCTTCATGAAAACAAATAATGTATTTTCATGTATAAGTCCGTGCAAAGTTAACGATTTTCTTTATATAGTCGGCAAAACGACAAACGGCTACCACAAACTGCAGACTTTGTTCACCGTGCTTAAATACGGCGATACCATGACATTTGAATCGGCTCAAAATGACGGTCTTATAGAAATACAAGGGCCTTTTGATTTTCCTCAGGAACAAAATCTTATTTATAAAGCCGCAGCATTGTTAAAAAGAAAATATGCAATAAATAAAGGTATTAAAATCAGTGTAATAAAGCGTCTGCCAGAAGGCGGAGGATTGGGTGGTGGATCCGGTAACGCTGCTACAACTTTGCTGGTGCTAAATAGAATTTGGGATCTTAATCTTTCAGAAGCAGAACTTATTTCCATGGGGAACGATCTCGGTGCAGATGTGCCTTTATTTATTAAAGGAACTACCACATTCGGTCAGGGAACAGGTGAGATCTTACAGGAAGTAAAATTGCCAACTCGCTGGTATCTGGTGGTAAATCCAGGATGTAAAGTCCCAACAAAAGAACTTTTTGCATTACCTGAATTAAAACGCGACAGTCCCGTACGTACGCTTGAACAACTTTTAAAGATCCCGTTTGAAAACAGCTTCACTCCGTGCGTGATAAAACGCTACCCTCAGGTACAAAAGCTTTTAGACGAGTTATCAGCTTACGGTAACGTTGCGTGTATGTCCGGATCAGGAAGTTCCTGTTTCGTACGTTTTAGCAGTAAAAAAAAATGTACTGATGCTTTTAACGATTTTCTAAGTAGACACGACGAATTCAAAGTATTTATGGCTCCGTCTTGTAACGAAAATCCCGTAGTTAGCGATTTAAACAAGTTTTTACTGCACCAAACAGTTTTGCATTAAAAATATAACAACACTTAAACTGTCTGCATCTGATTGAAATATTTAAAAAAGCTTACCAAGGTGGCGGGATCCGCCCAAGTCATCTTTCAAAGATGATTTAATCTGACATACTTCTTG
>CALBLB010000010.1 GCA_937896115.1 uncultured Succinatimonas sp. | reverse complement strand
TACTTTGCAGCTTGGTTGCCATTTTGGGATTATCTTTTATCTTCAGCTTCGATGCCCGCTATCGCCTGGGAATTGGGGTAGGGATATTCTGTGCCTTTTTATCGGCACTTTACTCGGTTACAGGACGTCGCCTGATGGCTCATCCCCAGGCTGAAAGTTACAGCATGCTTAACTGGCAGTTTTTGGGCGCCTCCGTGATGATGGTGATCGCGGTTTGTTTTTACCGGGTATTTACCGGAAGCTGGGATCTTTATTTCAAATTAGAAGACATGCTTTATCTTTTGCTGGCGGCCACCGTATGTACTGCCGGCATGTATCTTTTGCAGCTGATGGTATTAAAGGCGGTTTCTGCTTTTACCGTGATGCTTACCTATAACCTAGAGCCCGTCTATACCATTTTGCTGGCTTTTTTAATTTTCCATGAGAATCGGGAATTCAATTTCTCGTTCTATGTGGGATTAAGTTTCATCATCATCTCAGTAGGTCTTAAAACCTGGCGCGTAATGCGTCTGCAAAAGCTGGATCCTGGGCTTAAGAATGCTTAAATCTTGCGATAGGTTCGTTACCTGTGTTTTTAGGAAATTCTTATAAAGTTTTTCTTTTGCTCAAGACAAAAATGCTAAAATCTTTCCTTAAATAAAGGAAAGATTTTATAAATATGGGGTTCATGATGAGAAAAGATGTGATCAAATCCCTCATTGTCATGAAACAACGCGATATCCCGTTTGAGGTCAAAAAGAGGGATCTTTCTCTGCCTGTGGACAGAGCCAAGATCATCACGCTTGCAGGAGTCAGACGCTGCGGTAAGTCTACTTTGATGGAACTTGCCATTAATGACTTGGTAGCAAGCGGGGTAGACAGAAAACGCATCTTATGGCTCGGTTTTGACGATGAACGTCTGGTTTCCATGCAGGCAGAAGATCTCGATGAGGTGATTAAAGCTTATATGGAGCTTTTCCCGAAAATAGAGATTAAAGATGTCTTCATGTTTTTTGACGAGATCCAGCTTATCAAGGGGTGGGAGTATTTCGTTTTAAGACTTTTCAAAAGTTACTGCAAAAATATCTTTGTCTGCGGCAGCAATGCCACCATGCTCTCTACTGAACTGTGTACGGCTTTACGTGGTTACCCTTTGGAATTTAAGGTATACCCCTTGTCGTTTAGAGAATATTGCACATTTAATGATCTCTCCTGTGATGATGTCACCGAGCAAGGAATGGCTGCATTAAACGCAGCCTTTGATGTGTTTTTAGCAGAAGGTGCATTTCCTGAAGCAGTGCTCACCAAAAGTAAAAGTGAAAGGGTAAGGCTCTTACAAGGATATTTTGACACCATGCTCTTAAAAGATCTGTGTCAGCATTACGCCATTACCAATACCCGTTGCGCCTCTTTTCTTGTCAAAAGACTGATGGAAAATCTGACTAAGCCTTCATCGATCAATGCTATTTTCGGTGAATTGAAGTCTTTGGGACTTAAGCTTTTAAAAGACGATCTCTACGTTTGGGCAGGCTATCTTTGTGAGATCTTTTTATTCAGACGCATTCCCAAATATGAACGCTCTTTGAACAAGGAAGTACATTCCCTTTACAAATATTACTGTGTGGACAACGGATTAAGATCTGCCGTATTGCTTCCTCGCAGCGATGATTTTGGTAAAAATCTTGAAAATACCGTGTTCTGGAATCTGCAAAGACATTTATCTCCTCTGGGAAGAATTTCCTATTACAAAGGAAAAAGTGAGTGTGATTTTGTCGTTGAAGAGCGCGATGAGGTCGTTGCTCTGTATCAAGTTTGCTGGGATCTTGACAGCGTGGATACTAAAAAAAGGGAGATCAGAGGACTTTTGGAGGCCGCTTCGGTAACGTCTTGCAAAAATCTTTTCATCGTTACGCGCGATGAAGAGGATGAAATCAAGATTGATGCAAACACTATCAAAGTCATTCCTGTGTGGAAATGGATGTTGCATGATTTATTTTAAGCGGTACAAAGTCGTTTCTTAAATACGAATTCAGATTATTACTAGAAGATCCTGCCATGGAATTAGACAAAATCAGTATCAGACGCTCGATGATCGATGCGTTGATGGGACCGCTTTGTGCAGAACTCATAAAACTTTTTTTAAGCCTTAATGATTGGGACAAGGTTCGCGACGAGGCATTGCACTTAAATCTTCCGCAAAAAGATACCAAATCATCTCGTCAGAGATATATTCGGGAGGCTGTGTGGCGTCTTAAGACCTTGTCGTTGCCGGAAATAAGAGCTTTTTCGGGGTTTACCCCGGAGGAGCGCAAAATGTTGCTGTGGATAGCATTGTGCCGTTCCAACCGTTTGGCTGCCGCCTGCGGGATGAAACTTTTTAATGAGTATCTCAATTATGGCAAAAATGTGGTGTCCGTCATTGATTACAAT
>CALBLB010000009.1 GCA_937896115.1 uncultured Succinatimonas sp. | reverse complement strand
CGTAACGCTCACATAACTCTCCTAGGTAAACTCTGTCACAGGGACGCTGTCTGCAGGAGGCAACTTCCATGGCCTCACCGCCTGCATCCTTAAACTCTTCTATAAGTCTTCTTAACTTGGTATTGGTCAAAAGATAACGCTTAGGGTGGGCTAAAACTGCTATTCCTCCCGAGGCTTTGATGACAGCGACGGCTTCTCCTACCGAAGGCCACACGGTATTTACATAAGCGCTTTTACCTTTTTTTAAATAGGAATTGAACGCATCGTCTATGCTCGAGGCCTGCCCCACGCTGAAGATAAAACGCGCATAATTGCCGCGGGTGATCAATGCCCCCGGATCGGCCATGGCACAAGTACGCGCATACGCATCATGAAAGCCCTGACGCTCCAATTTGGCACCTATAGCTTGGGCACGCTCTATTCTGCGCTCTCTTTGGCCCTGATAGAAATCTAAAAGCTCTTGGCTGTGCAAATTCAGGAATAATCCTACGATATGGATCTGGCAATTTAGCCAGGTTGTTGAAAGCTCCGCGCCTGCGATCACTTGCAAAGAACTTCCTTTTGCCGCTTTTACGGCGCTCTCCACTCCGCATGAGGCGTCGTGATCGGTCAGTGCCAAAAGTTTCAAGTGACGCGCCAGCGCTCTTTGCACCAATTCCTCGGGACTTAAAGCACCGTCAGAAAATGTTGAATGAGTGTGCAGATCCACAGGACTTACTACAATTTGCGTCATGCTCAATCCTCCGCATCCATAAGTTCTAGCGCTTCCCAACGCTCATAAAGGGAATCGAGCTTGGTTTGAAGCTCCTGACGCTTGGCAGTAAGTTTCAAAGCCCTTTCAGCACCTTGTGAATAAAGCTCAGGAGACGAGAGCTCGTCATCCAAAGAGGCAATTTGCAATTCAAGATCTTCAACCTGCTTAGGCAGAGCTTCAAGTTCATGTTTTTGGGTAAAGGAAAGCCCGGATTTTTTAGTTTTTTCCTTCTTTAAAACAACCGAAACTTTTTCCTCATTTTTGGAGGCTACGGCGGACATGCTCTTGCCCGTGCGTGCGTAATAAGCCAGCACGTCACTCCAGCCGCCTACAACATCCTCGATGTTGCCTTCACCGTCCATAACCCAGGTTTCGGTGGCTACTCTGTCGATAAAACGGCGATCATGCGAGATCACTATCACGGTACCTGGGTAGGTGGAAACTAGATCTTCTAAGAGATCGAGCGTTTCAAGATCCAGATCATTGGTAGGCTCATCCATTACCAAAACATTCGACGGTCTTGCAAAGAGCTTGGCCAAAAGCAGACGGTTCTTTTCACCGCCTGACAATACCGAAACAGGAGATCTGGCTCTGCGCCCTGTAAACAAAAAGGAAGCAAGATATGAAATTACATGACGGCTTTTGCCGTTGATCACCACTTCGCTGTGCCCGTCGGCCACATTGTCAGCTACGCTTTTTTGAGGATAGAGTTGCTCATGGTACTGATCAAAATATTCAGCACTCACATTCATACCGGTACGCACATAGCCGTGTGTAGGCTTAAGCTCTCCTAAAATGGTACGGATAAGCGTAGTTTTGCCGGCACCGTTCGGACCTACTATTCCGATGCGATCACCGCGCATTACTGTAGCATTAAACGGTTTTATCAGCTGCCGTCCGTCAAATTCAACCTCGACATCGCGCAGCTCAAAGACTATATTGCCGCTGCGGTCGGCTTCGTTGACCTGCATGATCACCTTGCCCTGACGATCACGCCTTTGAGCACGCTGGCGTCTCATTTCCATAAGATCGCGTACGCGTCCTTCGTTACGCGCAAGGCGCGCTTTTACGCCGCGACGTATCCAGGCTTCCTCTTCAGAGAGCACGCGGTCAAACTCTTTGTTGGCCAGATCTTCCATGCGGAAGCGCTCCTGCCTTAATTCAAGGTATTTTGAAAAAGATCCTGGGTAGGTATAAAGTTTGCCGCGGTCAAGCTCCACAATAGAAGAAGCGCAATCGTCGGCAAAAGCACGATCATGGGTAATGAAGATCACCGTACCGTCAAAGTTTTTAATCCATTCTTCAAACCACGTGATGGTGCTGATATCAAGGTGGTTGGTAGGTTCGTCCAAAAGCAATACCTGAGGCTCGGAGGCAAGCGCCGCGGCTAAAGCGGCTTTGCGTCTCCACCCGCCTGATAACTCTGAGAGAGCTTGCTCTGCCTTAAGATCCAAAGTATTTAATACCCGTCTTACCACCGCATCGGCATTCCAACCGTCGTGCTCTTCTATAAATGCAGACAATTCAGCCTGCTCTTTTTCATCCTTGCTTAAGGCAAAACGAGCCAAGGCATCGCCTACCACGGGCACGCCGGAGGCTGCCAACGAATATGCTGTACCGCTTTGATATTGAGGAGGATCCTGCGGCAACATGGCTATACGCAGACCGTTTTGGCAGATAAGCCTGCCTTCATCAAGTTCACGCATACCGGCTATCACCTTAAGCAAGGTCGATTTGCCGGCACCGTTGCGTCCTACAAGACAGATGCGATCATGCTCTTCTACTGCAAGTTCTGCCTTGTCAAGAAGTTGATCGGCCCCGTAGGCTAAGGAGGCCTCCATGAGATTTATAAGACTCATTTAAGATCCTTAATTCCCTCAGGACCCCACACACGACCCGTAGGTTTTACCTTAGCTTCATTACGTTCACCGCGCTCATAACGACCTTTGGCAAAACGATCTTTAGAAAAACCGGATCTGTTGCCGTATTTGGTTTTATCCTTGAACTCCCTCTTGAACTCGCCGCCACTGCCGTATTCATTGCGCTTAAAGTTACGCCCAAAACTTTCTGCTCTGCGATAACCTAAGGATTTTCTTGAAAAATCTTCTTCATAAGACTTGGTTGAAGGAGCTTTTTTCACCTCCGCAACCTCACGCTGCCACTTAGGTGCTACCGCAACTGACATGAG
>CALBLB010000008.1 GCA_937896115.1 uncultured Succinatimonas sp. | reverse complement strand
CTGCTGAACCGAAAACCGTCTGCGATGCGCCCTGACCAAAAGAAGCGCCCATTCCGGCACCTTTGCCCTGCTGAACCAGGATCAGCGCGATCATGGCCACGCAGATCAAAAGAAAAATCACGATTGCAACTTCGTACATGATATAAGTTTTCCTAAAAATCTCTTGTGCCTAAATGGCAAGCGTTGCGATGTTACCAACAAGAAAACGCTTTTTCAAGCGTTTTCACCTTCCGCTTCATGAACAATCACATTGGCAATACGTTGAGCATAGTTGTGTACGCTTTCATGCTCTTCGCCTTCTACCATTACTCTGATCACAGGCTCAGTACCGCTTTTTCTTAAAAGTACACGTCCGCGGCTTCCCAATTCTTTCTCTACCTCAGAAACCTCTTTTTGTACCTTAAGATCATTTAACGCATCAAAAGATGAGCTCAGTCTTACGTTAATGAGATCCTGGGGATACATGGTGAGATCTTTTGAAAGCTCGGCTACAGTTCTCTCCTGACGGATACAGGCCTTTAACAATTGTAGAGCAGACACTATGGCGTCGCCTGTAGTAACGTAATCAAGGCAGATCACATGCCCGCTGTTCTCGCCTCCTAGTCGCCAGCCTTTTTCAAGTAGCAACTCCATTACATAGCGATCACCTACTGCCGAGCGGCAAAAATCAATGCCTTCACGTTTCAAAGCCTGCTCAAGACCTAAATTGGTCATAAGCGTGCCCACCACGCCTCCGTGCAGTTTATTCTGGGCCAAACGATCACGGGCTATGATATACATGACATTATCGCCGTCGCGCACCTTGCCCTCAGAATCTACGACAATCAGCCTGTCACCGTCGCCGTCAAAAGCCAGTCCCAAATCGGCTTTTTCAGACAGCACGCGTGAGGCCAAAGCCCCAGGATGGGTCGACCCTACTCCGTCGTTGATATTTATGCCGTTTGGCGAGGCTCCCATTACGATGACATCCGCGCCCAGTTCTGAGAAGACCAGAGGAGCAATATGATAGGTAGCACCGTTGGCACAATCCAAAACTATCTTCAAACCGTCAAGACTCAGATGCCCGAACGTACTTTTGCAAAATTCAACATAACGCCCGGGAGCATCATTTTGACGATAAGCATGCCCGAATTCCGACGGATCACATACTTTAAGATCGCCGTCGTCTAAAAGACTTTCTATCTCAGCCTCGATTTCATCCGGTAATTTAGTGCCTTCTGCCGAAAAGAATTTAATCCCGTTGTCAAAATAAGGATTGTGAGAGGCACTGATCACCACCCCGAGATCTGCTCTAAAAGCCCGGGTAAGATAAGAAACGGCCGGTGTCGGCATCGGTCCTAACATCACCGGTGACATACCGGTTGCACAGAAGCCTGACTCAAGTGCCGCCTCAAGCATATACCCTGAAAGTCTGGTGTCTTTACCTATGATGACTCTGCCGCCGTTTTTTTTGCCGAACACGGTCCCGGCAGCCATTCCAAGACGCAGAGCAAATTCAGGAGTGATCGGAAAATTGCCGACGCGACCTCTGACTCCGTCAGTTCCAAAATATTTTCTTTTCATATTAAAAATTTCAATTGCGTTTGTGCTTTAGTTTAAAAGCATCCCGCATTCTGATAAAACGTCTTATTATGCCTTTTGACAATTGATACGGTTTTGCTTTATTGGAAATCAATTGCCAGGTACCAAGCGCCAGACAAAGATTTTCAGGAGTCTCACACCTTACGAGGTTAACCCCGTGAGATGCGCAATAAAGAGAAGCGGTAAGACCTGCAACGTGAGACAAATTATGGTTTTCGCCGCTGTCAAAAGGTAATGACTCAGGTACGCTAAGACAAAGAGGCCAGGCAAAACTCTTTAATGCCTGAATTCTTCCCAAAAGTTTTAAGGACGAATCTACTCTTAAGACATTCCCGTAAAAAGGATCAAGCATAAGCTGTTTGCGTTTCATCCCCGCGTTTAAGCAGTGATCGATGCGCTCGTAAAAAAAATCCTGCACGGCAGAAACAGGATCT
>CALBLB010000007.1 GCA_937896115.1 uncultured Succinatimonas sp. | reverse complement strand
ATGTGCACGAGGATCCTGAAAATTACGGAGAACTGGTAACAGATCTCTTCAGGCTCATGCGCGGTAAGGTCAATCTGGTGTTTTGCAATTCGCGCTTTCAAACCGAATTGCTCGCAGGTCTTCTGCAGGAAATATCCGAGAAAAATTTCGTTCCCAACGAATTCTTTCCTCACCACGGCTCCTTGTCAAAAGAACTGCGTGAAAGCCTAGAGCATCGCTTAATCGAAGGCAGATTACCCACCACTGCCGTATGTACGGCGACCTTGGAACTGGGAATAGATATCTCCGACGTACAATCCATTGCCCAAGTGGATGCTCCTTTATCCGTAGCGTCCATTCGTCAGCGTCTGGGCAGATCCGGCAGACGTGATCACAAATCGGTGCTGCGCCTCTTTATTCCAGAGTTTTTCTATCCCGGGGAGCAAAATTTCTGTCTTTGTGAAAGCACTTTTATTTCAGCGGCTATTATCAATCTGCTTTTAAAACGCTGGTATGAACCTCCGTTAAAGCATGAATATGCTTTCTCAACCATGCTGCAACAGACTCTTTCCGTGATCGCCTCCGTAGGCAGTGCTTCTGCAGGACAACTTTATGCGCTGCTGTGCAAGACCGGATCTTTTACGCTGTGCTCACCTAAGATCTTTGCCGACTTTTTAAGAGACTTGGGAGCAAATGATCTCATCACGCAGTTAAACGACGGCACGCTCACCTTAGGGCTTGAAGGAGAAAAACTGGTTTCGGATTGGAGTTTCTTTTCTGCATTCAGTGCTCCCCCTGAGTACATCATAGAAAACGACGGCAGACGTGTTGGCAGCGTACCTTTGACCTCGCCTTTGCAAGTCGGAGATTTCTTCATGTTCGCAGGGCGCAACTGGCAAGTGGTATTTTTCAGTCAGGAAAAACGCGTGATCGGAGTCAAAAAAACTCCTTTCAGTGCAGCCCCTTTACTGGTGAACGGAAACGGCGGACAGGTGCACGACAGAGTACGTGAAGAAATGTTGCAGCTCTACTTAAAAGGTGAGGTACCACCTTATCTTAATAAGCAGGCCAAGATGAATTTCATGCACGGGCTCATGACCTTCAAGAGATATCACATGGAAAAAAAGCTTGTGATTGCCGCTCCCAGGGGATTGCAGATTTATCCGTGGAAAGGCGATCGTATCATGCGCACCATGAGCATGATGCTAAAAAGGCACAGCGTTAATTCCAATGTATGCTTATCACATCTTGAGTTGCAATACTGTTCTTTGGATACCCTGCGTGAAGCGGTAAAAGAGATCTGTGCCCATCCTGAGATAACCGCTTTTGATTTAACCGATAAAATGGGAAATTTAAACTACGAAAAACATGATCACTATATAAGCAAAGATTTAAAAAGACTTAGCTACGCTTGGAGTTCTTTGGATGTACCGGGAGCTCTTGAATGTTTTCGTAAGATCGCCAAAGAGCTGTAGTTTTAAAGTCCTTCTTCCAAGAAGATATCCCCGTCTAAAGCTTCGATATCGTCTAAGGAGAAAATACGTCCGTCGTCAAGACGGACTTTTCGCGTGATTTCATCGATATTGCGCACGATACCCTCAACACTTACATAGCTTCCGCCTTCTTTCTTAAGATCACGAACAAAGATCGTCATGGTGATCTTAACCTTAGGAAAATTACGGATCTTCAAATACCCAAACCTTTCATTAAGCTCTGCTACGGCATAACCGTCCAATGCTGAATGCGATGAAGTAAGTCTCTCCGTCTCGGCAATACTCTCATCAAAGCCGGTCAGTGCATCAAAAGGCATGAACTGTGCGGCACGACTTTCCGCACTTAAATGAGTAGCTCTGCGTGACTTTGGTCTTTTCAAATAAAAGATGTCACGATAAGGAAAATTCTCAGGCAAAGGCTCGGTAGCCTTGTCATCATTCATGCTCTGTGTCCGCCTATTTGCGAGTTACGCTCGATGGTAGTAGCACCTTCTAAAAGATCCGCACCGCGAAATATGGCATTTTTTCCCATGCGCTGCTTTAAATTGATGATGGCTTTTTGCAGTTTAAGTTCCCGTTTAAGATCATGCTCTTCTTTAATCTCCTCTGCCGTCTTCAAATTCAAAGACGCAAAGAGATCAAGTTGCCCCGTTCCCTGCTCTGCAACTTGCTGTCCCTCTCTCCCTAATTCAAAGGCAGCCATGGATACTCTTCTTACCAAAAGCTTAGGATCGGCTATACGTTTAAACAATGCAGTAATACAGGAAGTCATGATCTTAGTTGATGCCGTAGCCCTGCCGAACGATACGGTACCTCTGACTCCTGCCGGGACGGTGCGTCCGTAGTGATCGATTTCAGTCTTACCCTGATAATTTATTTTTGGATCTTTTAATGACTCTATGTCATACCCTATATGCAATACTGCTTTTTTTGCGGTATAACCTTTCGATACTAAATCAAGCGACAGTTGCTCTGCCATTTCCCATACTATAAGAGACGCTTTTTCATGATCGTAAGGACAAGAAAGCACCTGTCCTACCCCCAAACTCTTACGCTGCGGTTTTAATTTTTTTATATCTGCCATGGTGGCACTCTCATACCCCCAGGCATGATCGATCAAAAGTTCTGCGTTTACCCCGAACATTTCATACAGCAGTTCTTCATTATAATAATTAAGCTCTCCGCCTAAGGAGCAGCGTGCGATATCCCCCATGGTAAAGATATGCTCTTTTGCCAAACGAGCAGCTATTCCCGGGCCCACCCGCCAAAAATCCGTGATGGGTACGTGCGTCCACATCTTGCGGCGGTATAAAGTTTCATCCAAATAAGCTATGCGTACCCCGTTTTCATCCGCTTCTGAATGTTTGGCCTCGATGTCCATGGCAATTTTGGCAAGATAAAGATTGGTTCCTATTCCTGCAGTAGCGGTGATCCCGGTAGTTTTTAAAACATCCTTAACCATGCACATGGCAAACTCCATGGCATTCATACCGTTGCTTGCCAAATATTCGGTAGCATCGATAAACACCTCGTCTACCGAATAAACATCAAGATCCTCTGCTGAAACGTATTTCAGGTAAGTCTCCACTATCCTGTTTGAATACTCGACGTAAAGCGCCATGCGAGGTTTGGCTACTATATAGTCGACCTTAAGTTCTGGATGATCCTTTAAAATACCGTCTGATACAGAACTGCCCGTAAATTCACGCCCTAACATTTTGCGTCTTGCATCATTGATCTGCTCACAGCGTTGCACCACTTCAAACAATCTGGGACGTCCAGGCACTCCGCGGGCTTTCAATGCAGGAGATACAGCAAGACAGATGGTTTTTTCGGTACGCTCCGCATCGGCAACTACCAAATTGGCATCGAGAGGATCAAGACCTCTTTCTACGCATTCGACACTGGCGTAGAAAGATTTCAAATCGATGGCAATATACAATCGTTGCTGGGGTTTTGATGTGATCATGAAAGCAGGCTTAAATCAAAAGAAGGAGTACCTGCTGCGATTGTATCCTAAAAACAAGGCCGGCTTAAACAGACTGAGATACGCAGATCTTTAAAGAGGATCTTAACCTCCTTCCTGCGTGAGTGCGGAAAGGAGGATATCAGAAGGTTAAAAATTTCCTGTTACTTGGAACTTACCGATGAAAAGTCCAGATCCGGCAATCCTTCGGGAGCCTTTCTGTGCTTGGTTGCCTGCTCGTAATCAAAAGCCATGCTTATGAGTTTTGATTCTGAAAAAGGCTCTGCCATAAACTCTATACCTACCGGAACTCCCAAAGGAGCCGTATCATCAGGCTTTGAAAAACCGCCGGGAACATCTATGGCAGGCAAACCGGTTACCGATGCCATCAGACCGTTACGTGCATATTGTCCTTTAGGCTCGGTAGTCTTAACCACCAACACCCCCTGCAACGGGTAAACGAAAGCATCTATATCGTGCTTGTGCATAAAATCGACGACAAAAGCTCTCAATGCCAAATTCTTTTTAATTCTGGCTTTATATTCAGGATCATTGTCAGGATCGACCACGGCACTTTTCATCTTAAAATCATCGACAATCGATGCCGTAAGCAAACCGGTGGCTACGTATTCTTTGGTATTTTTAACAGGCGAAGCATCCCCCTCCCGTTTTAAATACGCATCAAGATCTCTGGCCTGCTCCCATTTTTGCACATCGTGCTCTTTAATGAGCTTAGGCAGGAAAAGTTCCGGAATATCCACATCCACAACCTCTGCACCCAATTTTTTAAGATCAGCCACGGCTTGAGTAAGTACCCCCATAACCGCAGGATCATTTCCCATATTGTTGGTAACAAGTCCCAAACGCTTTCCTTTTAAACTGCCTTTTTGCAAAGCCTTGGTAAAATCATCAATTTGTCTATCTTTGATGATCTTCGCACTTTTATCCTCTGCGTCATAACCTGCCATCACGTTGAGCATGACCACCGCATCTTCAACCGATCGGGCAATGGGACCACCCATATCCTGAAAATCAGAACAAGGGGAAATACCCGTACGACTTACCAAACCTTTGGTAGGACGAATTCCCACCAATGAATTGGCGCTGGACGGGGAGCGTATGGAATTGACCGTATCCGATCCTGTGCCCATTACCGCAAAATTTGCGGCAACGGCAGCTCCGGTACCGCCTGATGATCCGCCCGGGGTTCTCGTCAAATCATAGGGATTTAAAGTCTGTCCGCCCATGGAACTTATAGTCATACCGTGATTGGCTATTTCGGTAAGATTACTTTTGCCTATGAAAATCGCTCCAGCCTTTCTAAGTTTTTCCACGGTGAAAGCATCTTTTGCAGGCAACAAATCTTTAAAAGCCCAAAGCTCCGCTGGTAGTGGGCATGTCAAAAGTATCGTAATTGTCTTTAAGCACGATCGGTATACCGTGCAAAGGGCCTTCTATATGACCCTGCGCTCTTTCTTCATCAAGACGTTTGGCTTCCTCCATTGCTTTGGGATTAACGGTGATCATTGCATTGATCAGGCCGTCGTATACCTTGATGCGCTTTAAGTAGTAGTCAACCAATTGCACGGAGCTTAACTTTCCCGAATTGAATTCATCCTGAAGCTCAAAAACGGATTTTTCAAAACAAAGATCATCGGCAAACCCCGAAGATATCGTTGCAGCGTTAACTGCCAAAACGGTAAACAAGATTTTTACAAGCACAGACAATTTCATAAACAGCCCTCCGCAAAGGCCAAACAAGTGACATATAAAAAATAACATCTGTTTGCCAAGTGCCTTTTGTCCGCACTTTAAATAACCTTGAATCACCAAAAAAGACTTTTTCATGCCCAAATTAGACAGCATCTTTTTTAAGTTCATGTATGTAAGTACAACAAAGATAGATAATTTTTTTGTTTTGTGAACATTGTCGCCATACAACTTTGATCCTTACGCTGAAAATACCTATAACTAAAACATAAGCGATTAAATATGGAGGGTTCTATGCTTCCGTCATCATTAAATCTAAAAAAAGAATACGGTATGTTCATCAACGGAAAATGGGTGGGCTCAGCAGAAAATGAAACGCTTAAAGCTTACTGTCCTGCCACCGGTGACGAACTGTGTACTTTTCAGGATGCCGCTCACGAGGACGTAAGTTGGGCTGCCAAAGCCGCCCGTCAGGCTTTTACCTCCTGGTCAAAGACAACAGTTAAAGAACGTGCTGGCATTCTCAATAAAATTGCGGATATCATCGACGAGCACACTGCTGAATTGGCAATGATCGAAAGTTGCGATAACGGAAAACCTCTGCGCGAAACCATGAATGTGGATATCCCGCTGTCAGCAGCGCATTTTCGTTATTTTGCAGGCGTGATCCTTGCAGAAGAAGGACAAGCCGCAATTCTCGATAACAATTTCCTTTCCATCATTCTGCGTGAACCTATAGGAGTAGTTGGACAAATAGTTCCTTGGAACTTTCCTTTCCTCATGGCTGCATGGAAACTGGCTCCGGTAATAGCAGCCGGTGACTGCACGGTATTCAAGCCGTCATCATCTACATCATTGTCTGTTTTACGCCTGGCAGAACTGATAGGAGATTTATTACCTCCCGGTGTTTTCAATGTGATCACCGGCGCAGGTGCCAAAGCGGGTGACTGGCTTTTGGAAAACCCCGATCTCGACAAACTGGCATTTACCGGATCAACAGAAGTAGGTGTAAGAGTTGCAAAACTTGCTGCAGCAAGACTTATTCCGGCAACCCTTGAACTAGGCGGAAAGAGTGCCAACATCTTCTTTAACGACTGTCGAATGGATCAGGCTTTAGACGGAGCCCAGCTCGGGATCCTGTTTAATCAGGGGCAAGTATGCTGTGCCGGCTCCAGGATCTTTGTGCAGGAAGGCATATACGAAGAATTCGTAAGCAAACTTATAAACGCGTTTAATAAAGTCAAAGTGGGACTGCCTTGGAAGGAAGGGATCCAGATGGGATCTCAAATCAATAAGGCACAGCTTGATAAGATCCTTGCTTACATTGAAACAGCAAAACAAGAAGGCGATCGCATACTCTGCGGCGGTAAACGTCTTGATAATAACGAAGAGCTCAAGCATGGCTTCTTCATGGCACCTACCCTCATAGAAACCGTGAATTCATCAAAGATTGCTCAGGAAGAGATCTTCGGACCGGTAGCTGCGATCATCAAATTCCGCGATGAAGATGAAGTCGTAAAGATGGCCAACGACAGTGTATACGGCTTGGGAGGAGCTGTTTGGACTACTGACATCAATCGTGCCATCAGAGTAGCAAGAGAGATACGCACCGGCAGAATGTGGGTTAACACCTATAATCAAATTCCTGAAGGCTCTCCATTCGGAGGGTATAAACAGTCAGGAATAGGACGTGAGACACACAAGATGATTTTGGATGCTTACTCGCAGCGTAAGAACATCATGATCAATCTGCACGAAAGTCCCAGCGGATTCTATCCAGAATAATGTTTCGAACTGAAATCATCTCTATTAAAAACCGTCCTAGCGACGGTTTTGTTTTAGAAATAACGTTTAAAAAAAATCGTGGCTCAGAAGATACAAGCCCAACATCTTCGTTACCGATCAACTTATAAGATCCTGATAGATCTGTCAGCGGATCACTAACAGAGGTTGTGTCACCGATCCTGCTTTGACAACTGTAGCCCAGTCTTTATACTACCATCTAACCAACCAAAAATGCCTACAAACCTTGATGCATCAAGGTTTGTCGCTAATATAGCTCATAAAGTCAGGTTCGTGGCGTAACGAAAATTTATTAAAGTAGAAGAAGCAGAAATAAAAAAACCGTGACTCAGGAAAGAGACACGGTTAATAGAAAGGGGAGCCCGGCAG
>CALBLB010000006.1 GCA_937896115.1 uncultured Succinatimonas sp. | reverse complement strand
AAGTGCAGGGAGAGGATCAAGCCAGATTTTTGCTCTCTTTTGGATATCAGGCAGCATAAGATGCTTGACCGCAACAGTATAAATGTATAAAATCTTACGGCGTTGGCCCTTTAGCTCAGTTGGTTAGAGCAGACGACTCATAATCGTTTGGTCCCCCGTTCAAGTCGGGGAAGGGCCACCATCATAAAAGACCTTAGTTAAAGGTCTTTTTTGTTTTCTGCTTCGGATCATGAGATCCCGTCAACTCACCTTTTGATTTGCCAACATTTCGGCAAGACTTTTGCGTACTTCTTTGGCACTGTGACCAGGCGGCATGCCGAACAGTTTTTTGTAATCACGGCTGAATTGTTGCGGACTTTGATAACCTACTGAATACGCTGCAGTGTTCACGTCTCCGTCACCGCGCAGCAGAAATTGCTGAGCCTCATAAAGTCTGATGCGTTTTTGATATTGCAAAGGAGATAATTTGGTGATCTCTTTAAAATGTCGGTGAAAGGTGGTTACAGCCATGCCGGCTATGGTAGCCATTTGCTCAATGCTGAGATCTTCACGGAAATTTTTTGCCACATAGCTTATGGCGCGTCTGATGCTCTGCCCTCTGGTGTTGGCTGTATATAATCCGTGCAGATTGCGTCCTGCAGAACTGTTGATGGCCAGATAATGAATGTCGCGTATTAAAAGCGGAGCGCGTTCTTCGATCTGATCTGGGTGATCAAGCAGTCTTAATAATCTTTCAAAGTCATCAAGCATTTCAAAAACTGGACGATCAACCTCAAAACAATCCGGTTTATATTGCATTTTGCCGCTTTGCTTTGCCAGCATTTGGGTAAGTAATTCTGGATGCAATTTCAGTGACACGCATATAAACGGGGTTGCAGGGCTTACATCCAATAATTCAAATGAGGTCGGTACTTCTACTGAGGTCAGGATCATGGATCCGGTTCCGTAGAAATACGAGCGGTCACCTATGACCAGATGCTTTTTCCCTGAAAGAATGATCCCAAGACTGATGTTATAGCGGCAATTCAGTTCGGTTTTAGGAGAGGCTACGTAGTGAATATTGAGATCAGGGATAAGTTTTGCAACCGGAGTCTTTTTGCAGATGTGGTTTTTTACCGTTGCAATAAGGCGTTTGCGCAGAGCAGTTTGTGCCGTGTCTTCGTCTGCTGGAGTAATGGAAGATAAAGTTTTTGGTTCGTTGTCCATGTTTTTTAAAGTCATCGTGTATTGCAAGCTGATGATGGTGTTTTAGTGCCAAAAATACAGAACTTTTCTGATTTAAAAAACGTTGCGGAATTCTAAAGATTGGTGGAGATGACCGGAGTCGAACCGGCCACCTTCTGCATGCGAAGCAGACGCTCTACCAGCTGAGCTACATCCCCGATTTGAAGCTGATGGAGCGGGCGACGGGAATCGAACCCGCGTCAGTAGCTTGGGAAGCTGCAGTTCTACCATTGAACTACGCCCGCGATATCGGAATTCACATGAACCCGAAAACGGGCTCATTATACACAATCTGTCAAAATGCCACAATTAAAGTTTGCACAGACGCTAAAAAATCTTCAGATCTCAAGTTTGCGTTTTAGATACTGAATACTGTCGGTAATGGTCGAAGCATCGGTAGCAGAAGACGCTGAAGATACGAATTTGAGTCCCTGATGGGAG
>CALBLB010000005.1 GCA_937896115.1 uncultured Succinatimonas sp. | reverse complement strand
CCCAAGGCCCCAGGTATATAGACTCCGAACCAGTTATATGCCAAAAACAAAGCGGCCAGAATAGCAAGATTGCCGCAGGCTCTGCGGGCGGCTTCAAAAACCAAAACCAAAGAAATTAAAGCTATCGTAAGATCCGTTGTATTCAATCTTCCGCCGGTTCTGGCAACCCGCGGATAGTTATACATGAGATAAAAAATACAGATAAAACTCAGCGTGATCAATAAAAGATCAAGAAGCGGGGGCAGAACTCTGTTTTTATCCTGATGTTTATACGCAGGAAACAGCAAAAAGGTGAACAGCAGTAAAAAAAGGCAATGCGAGGCCCTTAAATTTATGGCGCTGATAGCTCCGACAGTGGTGAAGTAAACTTGGAAAACAGACCACACTACGAGCAAAATAGTTACGACAAGTGCCGCACGTCCGGTATAACTTCTTAATTTTGAAGGTGTATTTTCTTTTTCCTGCTGAGCAATGTTTTCGGTAGGCATAATCTAAATTGTATTTTTGTTATTGTTGAATCGTATAAATTTATAACATTTACTCAAATATTGGAATTTAAAGCGACAATGCACCTTTATGTGGCATTTTAAGCAGGAGTATTTGCTTATGATCAGGCATAGTCTCGGAACAAGGCTTACCAAAAGATTAAACCGCCTGCTCTTGGGAGCTTTTTGACTTATCAAGCTACCGTTTAAAAGAGACAATAAAAAGATCAGAATTTATCAAAGGTGCTTTAGCTCTGCCGCGGCTGCACAATATTTTCCGCAAAAAGCCAAGCCCCACAGACAAATGCGTGAAGGTTCCCGTCCTAAAAAATATTCATCGTAGTGTCTGTTGCCAATCTGTTCCAAAGCTTTTTTGGCAACCACATTCAAATTCTCAGGCTTTTTGGTAACTTTAAGTTCGATGATCACTCCGACAGTGCGATCTTCAGAGCGAAATATTATGTCCGCGTAACCGTCCCCGGCATCACAGTTAGAATGAAAATCGTTTAAACTCCGACTGTCAAAACCGGATAAAAGTCCGTTCATAAAACCTTGATAAAACAGTTCGTTAGGTGAATTTGTCGTAAGATCTCTTACAGAAACAAAGGTCTTCAGCACTTCCATCACCGCATTTTCAAGGAGATCCGGTTTACTGCCTTGCACCAGCAGTCCGAGTATATCTTTTGAACGTTTACCGATTTTTTGATCAAAGCGATAATAATCGGCAATATTGCGTTCAAAACACAAAGCTATACCGTAATTGGGAATACGCACCCTGCAATGTAGGGCCTGAGGATCACCGCCAAAGACTTTTTCTGCCGTCAGATATCCGGTGGACAAAAGCAAAGTCCAGAAATCATCACTGCGATGAAAATTGCGGATCTCATCATAATTGAGCTGTTCGTTTACGATGATTTCAATACTTTCCCCTTTAAGCAAAGCCTGCATTTTATCCGCCGCATCCTCATCCAAATAACGCATAAAATCGCGGATGGCATCATTACTGCTTATGCCAAGCCAATAACTTACCGGGATGAATGCTTTGGGATCAGCGCTACTTAAAGCTGCCTTACAAAAGCAGATTAAATCCCAAGGACAGTAAATCTCACTGCCTGCAATACGGTAACCGTCATACCAAGCTTTGACCTCTTTGGCATGATAGGAAAGATCGTAATACTCAAGCATGCATTGCACTTCAGAAGGAGTAAAACCTATGATCTCAGAGAGTTCACGAGCTAAACTTACTACCGAATTTACACTCAAATTGTTAAGTCCTGTGAAGATACTTTCTTTGGAGACTCTCAGGCAACCTGTCAGCACGGCTTTATAAAGATCGCTGTTGTCTTTTAAAACCTCCGCAAGCACGGAGCGCACGACCTCCTTCATTGCATCATAATTGCCGTTTTCCTGCGCTTTTGCCAAAGGTACATCGTATTCGTCTATCAGCAATATAACCTTAACGCCGTAGTGTT
>CALBLB010000004.1 GCA_937896115.1 uncultured Succinatimonas sp. | reverse complement strand
ACTGGTCTCCGCAATTAAAAGAACTTAATCTTACCGCTTTGCCTTTCTTTGTGGCCAATCAACCCGATCGTTATGCAGCCATGGATGCCATCGAAGCCGGTAAATCAGGCAAGATGCTCATAGATGTTATTGAAAAAGCCAAGGTTAAATTTGTCGGTTGGGCAGAAAACGGTTTTCGCGAGCTGACTACTTCCAAGGGGCCCATCAATCATCCTGCTGATATGAAAGGTCTTAAGATCCGTGTGTGCGGTACTCCGATTTTTGCCGATATTTTCACTGCGCTTGGTGCCAACCCTCAGGCAATCAATTGGTCTGAAGCGGTAACCGGCTTCCAGCAGGGCATAGTTGACGGTCAGGAAAATCCTACCAACGGCATTAATGTTGCGTTGAAGATGTGGGATTATCATCAGTATGACACCGAGTGGCATTACATGATCGATCCTCTGTTCTTAACCTCCAATATCAAGGTTTGGAAGAATTTCTCCAAAGAAGATCAGGCTTTGCTTGAAAAGTGTGCCAAGGAAACCGAGCTTTACAGTAAGGCTTTGTCACGCGTAGGTCTTGATGACGGTAAAGCTCTTGAGTATTTAAAGTCCATAGGTAAGGCACCTGAGATCACCGATGCTTATGCAGAGCTTGAAAAACACGGAATGAAAGTCAATCGTTTTACTCCTGAGCAAGTAAAGGAATTCTATGATGCCACAGCTTCCGTGCGTGAGAAGTGGACTAAAAACGTAGGTCCTGAGCTGGTCAAGGCTGCAGAAGACGATATGGCCGCAGTTGCCAAGAAATGATTAAACAACGCAGGATCCGTCCTGCGTTTTGTATTTTGCGGAAGTTTTTAAGGCTTCCGCTTTGTCGTTTTTGAATGTGGAGGTATTTCCGTGCTGAAAAACCTTTTTGTTCACCGGATCTTTTTACATTTTGAAGAATATCTGGGAGCCGTACTGTTGGCCGTGATGGCATTGGTAGCATTTGCCAATGTGATCGTGCGTTACTGTACAAACCTGTCGTTTTCCGTGTCAGAAGAGCTAACCGTCAATCTTTTCGTATGGGTGGTGATGTTGGGAGCAAGCCGAGCCTTTCGCGAAGGATCTCATTTCAATATGAGCGTGCTCTTTTCTGCAATGCCGCGTTTTATCAAACGTGCTATGTATATTTTGGGAACGGTATGTACCGTGATCTTTTTCATCGTATTGGCTTATTACGGGACCATCGAGGTTCAGGATGAAATTG
>CALBLB010000003.1 GCA_937896115.1 uncultured Succinatimonas sp. | reverse complement strand
TTTTGAATTTAACTCCTGATTTTCAAAAGGTTAACTGATCGCGATCTCAATTTAAAAATGTGATCATGTCCAAAATTTTCCAGTTTATACATCACAATCTGCAACTGCAGATCAATATTTCCAAGTATTTCAATAAACAATATAAAAGATGAAAAGAATTTGCAAAAAACTTTAAATTCGGTAATCAGACCACACTTAACAAAGTGTAAAAAGAAAGAGAACAATTACCAAGGAGATAAAAATGAAAAACAATATTAAAGCAATGAATTGGAACAGAAATTATTATCCTACTATCCTTGATTTATTTAATCGTCCGTTATGTGACATCGACCTGCTTGGTAGTGATAATGTAAATAATTTTCAATCAATGAAAACCGATGTGATCGATAAAGGCGACAGTTATCAACTGAAGACAGAGTTGCCCGGTGTGAAAAAAGATGACATCAAAGTTGATTTCAAAGACGGCGTCTTGACCATCAGTGCAGAGCGTAAATTTGAGAAGAAAGAAAACGAAAAGAGCGGTTTCATTATGCATGAACGTTCAGAAGGCTCATGCAGCCGCAGTTTCAGGTTTGAAGATGTAGATCCTGAAAATATAGATGCAGCCTTTGCCAACGGTGAACTTGACATACGTTTGAAGAAGCAGACTAAGCAACAAGGCAAACAGATCTGCATTCACTAATTTGTAAATTTACCTAGGGTTTTAAAGATTTTGCGTTAAATACGCAGTGGAGTTACGAAAATGTCAAACAAGAATAAGATGCATCAGTTCAACAATCAATATCGTCCTACCGTCTTGGATCTGTTTAATCGTCCTTTGTGCGATATCGATTTCTTCGGAAACGGCAGAAGAGCAGATCAGGATCATGAACTTACCTTGAGTACCGATGTGCTTGATAAAGGAGATCATTATCAGTTGAAGACCGATATGCCGGGGATCAAGAAGGAAGATATCAAGGTAGACTTTAACGACGGCGTCTTGACCATCAGTGCCGAGCGCAAGTTTGAGAAAAATGAAAACGGTAAAGACGGTTTCATCATGCACGAACGTACGGAAGGTACTTACAGTCGCAGCTTCAAGTTTGAAGATGTAGATCCTGAAGGGATCAATGCTGCCTTTGCCAATGGTGAGTTGGATATCAGCCTCAAGAAGACAACCAAATCCCAAGGCAAGCAGATCAGCATTAACTAATTCAACGTTGCCTGCGTAGTGAAGAGTTCATCCCGTAGGCACTGCGAGCCCTTAAGGATGCCGTCTTATGCCTTACAGGCTCTCTAGATAAAACCGCAGAACTTTGCGAAAGCGCGGTGTCTGCGGTTTTTTCATGCTCAGGATACGGTGCAAGCATTCTTGAGATCATATCCACCTCTCCTG
The DNA here is from genome assembly GCA_937896115.1 of uncultured Succinatimonas sp. GTDB lineage: Bacteria > Pseudomonadota > Gammaproteobacteria > Enterobacterales > Succinivibrionaceae > Succinivibrio. Next base: position 9,146 of record CALBLB010000003.1, on the reverse strand, counting down.
CGGGCAAGCCGGTCTGCAAAGAAACTTCATTCTCGTCAAACCCTTGCTTTAACAGTTTTTTGGCATTGTTTAATGCCGAATGCTCAGACTCAGCATCTGCACCGGACGCATCTATAGATGCCTTTGAAGTCTTAAAATCATCAAGCTCTTTAGTGATTTTTTGTAATATTCCGTTGATCTCTTCAAACTTGGTAGAAAAATCATTGGATTTAGCTTCAATGCCTGCGAATCTGTCAACGCATTGCTGAGCCTGATCACTCAAATAGGCGCAAGTACGTTCCAAGATCTGTCTTTTCTTCTCTGACTCTTCGGCGTTACGAAGCAGTTGCTCTTTTTCCTCAGTGCTTTTTGCCAAATTTTTTTCCAAAAGATCCAAGCGATCTTCAAGGGCAGAAGCTCTTCTGGCATTCAGAACGAACGACACCAAAACGAGCACCAATATTATCAGTGCTACGCAAATTATCAGAGTTAAAGAAAGATCAAAATAAGGGAACATGAAGGCCTACTTCAGTTTCATCCGTTGATGGCAGAAACCTCTTCCCACTCCTGATCAGAAAGCAATTTAGTCAAATCTATCAGGATCAGCAGATCCTCATCGCGGTTGCATACGCCGCTGATGAATTTGGCACTGTCTTCAGTACCGACATTAGGCGTATCGTCAATATCATTGGTATTAAGATCAACAACTTCTGCAACTGAATCCACCAGGATACCAACTACGTGATTGTCAGATTCTATGATCATAATACGGGTATTATCGGTAACCTCTGCAGAAGGTAAGCCAAAGCGCATGCGGGTATCCATTACCGTTACTACGTTGCCACGCAAATTTATGATCCCAAGAACATAGGAAGGAGCTCCGGGAACCGGGGCAATATCCGTATAACGCAATACTTCTCGCACCTGCATCACGTTTACGCCGTAAAGCTCCTGTCCAAGACGGAAGGTAACCCAACGTTTGAGCTCGCCTTCACTTTTCTTAGCTGTTTCGGCTAAACCGCTACGATTGGAATTCTCTGCATTAGTCATGATCTTCACCTTATACGACTGTATACGTCGCCCTAATTTGTTTAAATTTTACCAGTTTTACGCAATCTTTTTTTTCTTGCCGATCACGTCTTAATTTTGCGATTTGTCGTAAGCATCATGATCAGCGCTTACCGAACACAATCCCATGCCTCGCTCAAACATGGCAGTCAGTGCCTGTACATGCAAAAGCGCACACATTTCTTTTTTTACAATGCCGGCAAGCCACGGTCTTGAACCGGCTTTTTCACGAAATTTGATCTGATCACCTCTTAACACTCGGTTGCCCTCAAGCTCATCACAACCTAAAGCCCATACACTGTTATCCAAGACTATCATGTACTGATAATCATGCTCCGTGCTGTCTTCAGGTTTTACCCACCGCATGGTATCGACAAGACTGAGTTTAGTTCCGCGAACATCAGCCATGCCCTTATACCATACAGGTCTGCCGGCAATCTTAGTAAGTTTGGGTACCTCAAAAATTCCACCCAAATTGACCAGCGGAACGGCAAAACGCACGCCTTTGACTAAAAAGAACAATACCTGAAACTCATCGGGCAACTCAAGCTTATGCCAATTAAGTTCCTGCGGTTTATTCTCTGTTTTTTCAAGATCTTTTAACTCGCTGCGTTTTATTAAAAGATCTTCTGGCAAAACCGTTGCCTGCTTTGAAACTGCAGATTTGCTCTCAGGTTTTTCCGCAGTCAAAACAGCCTGTTGTTTAAGCTGCTCACAGAGCTTGCTCTCAATTTTTGTGTCTGTATCAGGTTTAATGCATGTATTTACTGCTGTTTTTACCTCAGAGCTGTCTGCAACTATAGTCGGTTGTTTTAATTCATAAGTTGCATCTTGGCTTTTCTCCACGACTGAAATTGCCACGAGGTTTTTATCTTTAACCTGGTTTTTATCCTTTACCTGTTCCAAAGAAGCAATTGTTTTTACCGCTACACTCTCAGGCTCATCCTTTTGCTGCGTTTTGATCTCAACATCGTCCTGTAACGAATCGAGTAAAGATTGCAACGAAGGGGTATTGCGCACGGGAAGTGGATCTGGCTTGCGTGTACAAGGTTCAGGCTGAGGTTGCAGAGCTATTTCATCTTGATCTTTTCGTAATGTAGTTAACTCAGAGTACGAAAGATTTTTTTGCTCCGCCTCTTGAGAGTTTGCTTCATGCAAAGTAGACTCTTTGGTTGCAACATCATTACCGACATCTTCTGATCCTTCAGACAATTCATTTATGGGATCAGCCTTTTTTTCGTCTAAGTTTACAGACGGTTCAAAATCATGCTGTGAACCGTCATCTTGCTTAGGTACGTTTACAACCGATGTCAGATTTTTTGCCGGTACGCCTGACTCATCATTACTGATGACGACATTTTCTTTGGCAACGGTATTTTCTTCACGCGCTACCTCGGTGTTTTTGCCAACAGATGAACCAGCATCACCCACAACGTCTTGCGCCGATCCCTCTTTTGCAGAAGAAAGATCTCCTGCAGGTAATTTATTTGCTGAAGATTTTATGTTTTGACCAGAAGATTGAGGCTTACCTGAAGACTGCTCTGCAGTTTCATGTTCTTTTCCCTGCAACTCGCCTTCTACGAGCATCTGTTCAAAATAAGCAAGCAGATCCTCTTCTTCATTTTCATAATGAGTCATCAGAACTCCCCAGGACCGAGCATGGAATTTAAATCATCAGTCAAAAGTTCGCTTGCAGAAGGCGAAGTATGGCTCTGATCAGCCTTTTTGGTTAGATCTATGAGTTTTTGACTGACTTTTTCAGGACAATTTTCAAGAGCATGTGCAATACAACAGTCAAGAAGTTTGCGATACGCCTCTGATCCTCTGCAACGGCGATTCATGAGCGGCAACGGCATCTGCCGACTGCTGGAAATGGCAAATCCGTCATCAGGAGGAATTACCTTATCCCAAACTTTACCCTGATATCGCCTTCTAAGCTTGGCAAGGCTTTCTTCACACTCAGGATCACTATCATCACACATGGTAGGAACCACAATGTGATCAAGTTCTTTTCCGCCTGAGGCTTTTTGCATGATCCCAAAGGTTTTGATCATTCCTTCAAGCCCCTTCATGGCCAAAAAATCAGTCTGAGTTGGAACTATCACCAATGAAGATGCCGCCAGGGCATTAACCATCAAAGCTCCAAGTACCGGAGGACAGTCGATTAAAATCACATCGTAGTCATCTTCTAAATAAGCAAGAATACGACTTAAGATCCTCCCCACACCGGCTCTTCCTGAAAGCTGGCGATCGGTAGTGGCAAGAGCCATACTTGAAGCTATGAGATCAAGTCCTCTGAAACGAGTGTAGGTAATGGCACCGCGCACCTCATCTAAGGAGAGATCCTGACATTTATACAGATCATAAAGATTGCGCTCCACACTCTCGTCACCGTAACCAAGATAGGCCGTCAGCGATGCATGGGGATCGGTATCTACAGCCAATACTCTGAGTCCTTCCTTTTGCAACCATCCTGCCAAAGATGCCACGGTAGTAGTTTTGCCTACTCCGCCTTTTTGACTTGCCACAGACCAGACCAGCACTTTATGCTCCTTATTATTTCGAATTTCCAAATTCGAGCACTATGCCGTCATCATCACTGCGCCCGATGTTAAGGCGATCTTCTCCGGCTTTTTCGTTTCCGCCGCCTTTAACTGCATTATTATCATCGCCTTCTACAAGCTGAAGTTTACGTTTGTCTGCCATGGCATAACGTGAAATAGCTATCACTACTCTGCGATTTAAAGATCGTCCAGCCGCAGTTTCATTGGAAACGAAAGGATGATATTCGCCGTATGATTCGGCAGCCATGCGTTCAGGTTCAATTCCGTCGTCAGCAAGCTCATTTAAGACGTTTACAGCCCGTTGTGAAGCTAATTGCCAACTGTCTTTAAATATCCCGTTAGGAATAAAAGTATTATCCGTATAACCGCGAATGCGTACGTAATTATTGATAGGAGTCAAGGCCACGGCAATCCTGGCAATCACCGGTCTTGCACGGTTTAATACCGAAGCTGAACTTTCTGCAAACAGCAACGATGAATTCAAATTCAAAGTCAGCCAATGCTGATCTTCCTCGATTTGCACCTCTTTTTCCAAACCGGTATCAGCAAGACTTTCGGTAACCGATCTTCTGATCGCATCAAACGGCGTGCCGTATTCACCTTCTCCGTCGCTGACTTCACTGTCTGTGCTTTTTCCGCCGTCCTGATTTTTGGATTGCTCCCCTCCGGGAGTAAATCCGCCGGCACCGCTGTCAGAGCCTCCGTCCGGTTTGTCAGTATGAGGAGAGCCTTTGGAGCGGGTCTTAGTTTCAGATACGATCAGATCTCCTGAAGCCGTGGAAACGTCAGCCTTGCTTTGTCCGGTTTGCCCTTCATCTTCTCCGTTATTGCCGCCTGAAGAATTCGGAGAATCGCTGTCGGGTGATCCGGCGCTGGTGAAATTCATAATGGTTCCGCCGCTTTCCTCGCTGCGGGCCATAGGCTCTGCCGATGAAGCCTGCTCCTGAGCTTTCTTTGCCTCATCGGTGATACGCTCCTCAAGCGATCCAGGAATAAGCAAAACTCCGCCTGCAGCACTTACAAGACTTTCGCTGAAGGCTTCGGCAACCGATTTGGCCATGGACTGGGCCTCAGACTGTTTTGCCATGGCAAAAGCGTAAAGCACGACGAACACAGCAAACAGCAAGGTCATAAAATCGGCGTACGACACCATCCAACGTTCAAGGTTTACGTGCTCAGGCGGTTTTTTCTTAGGCATGCTGAAACCTTACTGCTGATCAGTTTTACCTGTATAAATTGCCAGACGGCGCTTAAGCATGAGTGAATTTTCTCCGGAGGCTATCGATACCAAGCCTTCCATGGTCATAACTTTATACAAAGTAATGCTTTCAACTGCTGTTTTAATGCGTCCTGAAGCCGGAATACAGATAAGATTGGCAAAGACCAGACCGAAAATGGTGGCCACGAAGGCTGTTGCAATTGACGGTCCCAACAGATCGGGGCGATCCAACAATGACATGGCATGAATAAGTCCGAGCACGGCACCGATAATACCCATGGTAGGGGCATAACCGCCCATAGCTTCAAAATATTTGGACGCCTGAGTGTTTTTTTCTTCTTCCAAGGTTATGGCATTGTCCAAAAGTTCCTGGATAACTTCCTTGTCCACGCCGTCAACGATCATCTGCACTCCGTCTCTGGTGAAATCATCAGGAGCACTGCTGATGGAACCTTCAAGAGCCAACATACCCTGAGCACGAGCGGTATTTGCAAGTGACAGTAAAAATTCAGCCTGCCCGTCCAAATTAAAATTGGGAGGAGACACTAACCATAAGATTTTTTTCCAGGCACTGCCGATCACGGCAAACGGAAACTGCACCAGACATGCAGAAAAAGCCGCACCGCAGACTACGATGAAAGCCGGAAAATTTACGAGGATCATAGGCGACGTGCCCTCGATCATCATACCGGTGATCACGCATCCTATACCTATGATGATACCCAGTAAATTCATCTATGCTTCTCCTAACAAGGATCTGACCGTATTGCGTCTAAAATTCCTTGGCAATATCTTCGGCAATTTCATCAAGCGGCAAGACCAAATCTGCTATGCCGGCGTTGACTATGGCCTGAGGCATGCCGTAAACCACACAACTTTCTTCATTCTGCGCCCAGATGACCGAGCCTTTGCTCTTTAAAATGCGGCATCCTTCGCAACCGTCAGATCCCATTCCGGTCAGGATCAATGCCAAAACTCTGCCGTTATAAAGCTGTGCCAAAGAGGCAAAAGAAACATCCACGCAAGGGTTATAGGAAACCCTGCCGGTGTCTTTTAGAGTACGTACTTTGGCACCGGTACCTGAGCGTTCAAAAATCATCTGCATACCGCCAGGAGCTATGTATACGGTTCCCGGCATCAAAATTTCTCCGTCTTTGGCCTCGGTCACATGCAAAGCCGACATTTCATCAAGACGCTGTGCAAAGGTCTTGGTGAAAGTAGCAGGCATATGCTGAATCACTACCACGGGAACATTAAGCTTCGGAAGACGCGGAATAATATTCTGCAACGCAATAGGTCCTCCGGTAGAACTGCCTATTGCCAAAAGTGAATGCCTCACTCCAGATTTGCGATAAGTAGTCGTTTCACTGCTGTGATCACCGAAGGTAAAACGTCTTGCGGCAGCAGGCTTGCCCTGATCGTGACTTAGCATCTCATTGATGCGCTTATATTGACCGCGGGTGGATTCTGATAACGGTGTAGTGCTACTTACTTTTTCTGAAATTGTCGACAGCGGTGCAGGCGTAATTTTCGGCACTGACGGCTTGATTGTGGAGGTAAGAGGTCGTCTGAAAGTACGCAGTCTGGTTCTTGCCACAGCCTTGATGAGACTTCTTAACTCTCCCAAAGCCTGCTCTCGCCTGTGGGCGATGTCAGAAAAGTTCTTCGGCATAAAATCCACGGCTCCGGCTTCCAAAGCCTTCATCGTGGAGGTTGCCCCATCGGTGGTTAAAGAAGAAAACATCAAAATGGGAGTAGGATTTTTGGCCATGATCTCTTTCACAGCTTCAATCCCGTCCATAACCGGCATTTCAACATCCATTGTGACGACATCAGGATGAAGTGTCGATGTCAAAATCACTCCCTCACGACCGTCCTTAGCCTCTCCGACCACTTCAAGCAAAGGATCTCCTGAGATGATCTCCGCCAGACGTTTCCTGAAGAATGCCGAATCGTCAACGATCAAAACTTTGATGGTCATAGCCTACACCTTACGTTCTAATATCTGTCGGCTGTCTTGTGCGCATATGCTCTGATAAGCCCCGGAATATCCAGGATCAAAGCGATGCCGCCGTCTGAGGTAACCGTAGCTCCTGCCAAACCGGGAGTGCGATGCAAAATATTGTCTAAAGGCTTGATTACGACTTCTTCCTGACCGAGGAGATCATCAACCACAAAGCCTACCAACTGAGCTGCCGAAACCTGTACCAAGACTATATGAGCCTTGTGATGCAGATAATCGTCAACCGGGGCACCGTCAAACCACTGCCTTAAGAAGAACAAAGGGATGGCCTTATCGCGGATCACGATGGTGTTCAAACCGTCAACATTGCGCATGCTGTCCAAACTCAGATAGAAAATTTCGGAAACAGAAGTCAAAGGCAGAGCGAAAGTACGTTTGGCAATGGAAATCATCAGGGTTGGAAGAATGGCCAGGGTAAGAGGCACCTTGATCTCGATGGTGGTTCCCTTGCCAAGTTCTGACAAGACGCGTACTGATCCGTTTAACTTGTTGATATTGGTTTTGACCACATCCATACCTACGCCGCGACCTGAAATATCGGTGACCACGGTATTAGTGGAAAACCCAGGAGCAAACACCAGATCCAAAGCTTCAGCGTCCGACAGACGTTCTGCTGCAGCTTTATCCAATATTCCTTTCTTAACTGCCACTTGACGCAATAGCACCGGATCCATACCCTGACCGTCATCGCTGATGCGCAACAGGATATGATCTCCTTGCTGAGCTGCGGCCAAAAGCACGGTACCGGTTTCGTTTTTACCTGCTTTAACGCGATCACGCGGTAATTCGATACCGTGATCACAGCAATTGCGCACCATATGAACCATAGGATCAGCCAAAGCATCGACCAAATTCTTGTCAAGCTCGGTATCCTCACCTTCCATACGCAATTCGATCTTTTTCCCAAGTTTATGGGCCAGATCGCGCACCACACGCGGGAAGCGTCCGAAAACTTTTTTAACCGGCTGCATGCGCGTTTTCATCACTGCGCTTTGCAAATCACCGGTAATGACGTCCAAATTCGAAATGGTCTTGGAAAGATCATGATCATTGCTACGATGCTGAGCCATATTCACGAGACGGTTGCGCACCAACACCAACTCTCCGACCATGTTCATGATGTCGTCTAACACTTTGGTATCGACGCGTACCGTGGTCTCAGCTTCAGGTTTGGTATGAGTCTCAGTCTTCTGCGTCTTAGCCGCATCGACCTTTGCAACAGGCTCTGCACTCTTAGGTGCGAACGATGATTCACTGCCATGATCCTCTTCCTGTGTTTTTGCCTGCTCAAGCCTCGGTTTTACTTCGGAAATGCCGGCATCAGCTTGTTTAAGCAACTCGTCAAAATCCTGATCGGTCGCATCTTTTTCAAGCTGTTTGTCATGTTCACTGCCTGGAGCATTTCCCTTGCCGTGCAATTGATCAAGCAAAGCTTCAAATTCTTCTTCGGTAATATCGTCTATTGAACCTGATGCATCTGCCTGACCTTTTTCAGAAACATTAGCTTCTGCTTTCTGCTCTTCCTTTTGGGGTTCAGGCTTTACCTCTTCTTTCACCTCAGGTGTCTTTTGAGCTTTAGGTGCTACCTGACCTGAAGCCAAAGCATGCAATCTTTCAATAAGATCAGCAGGAGGTTCAGGAAGTGTTTCTCCGTTTTTAACGTTTTCGAACATGGCTGAGATCTCATCATAAGCGGCAAGCACCGCATCCATAAGATCAGAACTCATGCTCACGCGTCCGTTACGCAATTCGTCAAACAGACTTTCTGCAGCATGGCAGACTTCAACCAGAGGATTTAATTGCAGGAATCCGGCTCCGCCTTTGATGGTATGGAATCCTCTGAAAATTGCATTCAAAAGATCCTTATCATCAGGAGTCTTTTCGATTTGCACCAACTGCTCATCAAGTTTTTCGATGATTTCTCCGGCCTCGACTATAAAGTCCTGCAGAATTTCCTCATCCATGATACTTCTCCTTTAAAAACCGAGACTGGCCAGCAAATCGTCAACATCATCCTGAGAAGAAGCCACCCCTGCTTCCTTGTCAAGCGACGTAACTGCCGGCCCCTGCGGAGCCAGAGCATCCTGATCCGAACGGCCTTGATTATTTTTATCTTTACTGCCGAATGTCACCAAAAAACTCACCAGTTTGTCCTCTACTTCTGAAACCAAACCTATGACTTTTTGTAACATTTGGCCGGTTAAATCCTGATATCCCTGAGCCATCATGATGCTGTTTAATTGCGACGAAACATCTTCTGAACTCTTTTGGGTTTTATTGATAAGGGTATCAA
>CALBLB010000002.1 GCA_937896115.1 uncultured Succinatimonas sp. | reverse complement strand
TAACGCCCTTAACCTTAACCCCGTCTTCTTCAACTTCGATAAGTTGAGCGCCCATGGTCTTATAAATATTGGCCGGGGTTTCGTTCATGGTCGAGAGCCCGAAGAAAGCCTCATCACGGAATTGATAAGGATCGATAACCTCTATCTCCGAATCCTGATAGGCAACTTTAAATTTATAGTGAAAGGGGTGCTTAACCTCAGGAAGATCTTTTTCAAAAAGACCGCTGTCGCCTCGGGACTCCAAAGTGTAAAGTTTTTTACCGTCTTTTAAACTCAAGACATCTACTGCTTTTGCTCCCGGCAGGTAGGCTCGCATGAGGAAACTGCCGTCTTCACGTGGTTGCAGTCCCAAGGTTTCAAAAGGTTTGCCAATTCTCGCTGCGTTCAAATCATCGATCAGCATGATGTATTCTCCTTATATTGTTTGGTACTGCGCTTAAGCTTTGCGGGCCTCATTCATGGCCTTGGTGATCCCCTTTACTTTGGGATCGTCGAAAATAGCATTAAGATCGCGTGTCAGTTTGCGTCTCCAATTAGGATACTCACGCATCGTGCCCGGAACATTGACGGGTTTCTCAACTCCGATCCAATCTTCAAGTTGCGACGAGCACAAAAGACAGGCCGTAGTGCAAAAATGCCGTTGCATACTCAAAGCAAGTTCCTGACTAAACGGGGTGTCGGCAGCCTTGCCGGATATGCTTTTATCCAAAGTGCCGAAATAACGCATACTCTCAAACATACGCTCTTTGGCTACGGCCCTGTCGGCCATCAGCTGCTCTTTTTCATTCTCTGAATAAATTCCCATCTTTTCACCGTCTGTCAAATCACGGCATTCCCACCATCCCTTAAGGGTCGGCATATCATGGGTGGTAAGGGCTGCCAATGCACGTTTAGGGTAATCAGACGGAGCGATGAAACCGCCGTCTCCTGCGCGTTCGTACAGTAAAATTTTATAAGAAAAAGCTCCGCATTCTTTTAAAGCATCGCGTAATTCCTGCGGAATGGTTCCGAGATCTTCGGCTATGATGAGGCAACGGTTACGTACGGACTCAAGTGCAACTATCCCCAAAAGATCATGCATATTTGAAGCTACATAAGCACCGTCTGAGGCTTTTTGACCGTCACGTACCCACCAAAGTCTGTTTAATCCTGCGGCATGATCAATACGCAGAGCACCGCATGCACGCATATTGGAACGATAAAGCCTGATCATAGGTTCGTAAGCACATTCTTTGAGCTTTACAGGATCCATGGGAACCAATCCCCACACCTGCCCTTGTGGTCCCAGAGGATCAGGCGGTGCGCCTACCGATGCCTTTTCTCGGTATATCCTGTTATGATCACTCCACACATCGCATGAGCCTGCGGAAACACCCACGGCCAAATCGCGGTACAAACCCAAGATCATGCCGCTTTTATTTGCTTGTGCAAAAGCCTCTTCTAATTGTTCCTGAGCTAAAAATTGCAAATAACAGTAAAAACGTACCTGGTTGCTGTGCTCGTTACGCCAGACTTCCACAAAAGGAGAATCGGCGTGTTGCAATTCACGCGGGAAAGCCTGCCACCCGGAGGCTTCAAAACCTTTGGCAAACAATTCTTCCTGAATGGCACCGTAGGTAGCCATATCCAAAAGCTCGCTACCGCCCTGCTCCATAAAACTTAAGAACTTGCGCCCGCGAATGGAACGGCGATCATCTACATGCATGTACCTGAAGATCACCTTCAACACTTCAAGCTTAAGTTCTATGACAGCATGCCAATCCACATATTCGCGTTCACGCAAAAGTTTCAATTCCTTTTGAAATTCAGACGATGCAACTTTTGCACAGGCTTCCTTGCAATTTACATACTCAGGAACAGACGGCACACTTATATAAGCTATGTTCAGCCAAAGACGTGATGAAGGAGAATACGGACTGCAATTTGATGGATCCGGGGATGCAGGATATCCTGCATGCAAAGGATTTAAACCCACATACTGACCGCCTGACGCGGCAATTTTTACCAAAAGATCTTTTAAATCCTCAAAATCGCCTATACCCCAGTTTTTCTCTGATCGCAAAGCGTAAAGCTGAACGCTCACGCCCCATTCTTTTTTACCGTTTTTAAGTTCGTCCGGCATGTAAGTTTGCAAAGGAGCTTTAATAAGCGACATGCGACGTGAGTTAAAAATACGATACCCGTCGGTGATCACACAACTGAAATGGTGGTAACCGTAGGGCAAAATTACATCTTTGGGGATAATGAAGCGTCGTTCATCATATTCAATTCCCGAAACTTCGAAAAATCTGGCAATTTCAATTTCTTCTAACGGTTCGGCGCGGGTTATGCGTTCGCCGTTTTCAAGTTCGAATGTCCAGGTGATCACCGCATTTTCACGAATATCCGCTCTGGTTCGTATATAAATGAAGGGAAAATCTTTGTCGTTTAAAATCAACACGCTTTCAAGCATGTTCTGACAAAGGCGTATTTTGCGTTCCTGTATCATGACGGCATCGCTGTCATCAACAGCATAGCCCATAAGTTTTAAGGTTTCGGCCCGGGCTTTGCTGCTTATGACAACTTCACGGTTATTCACATCTTTATATGAACGTGCAATGCCTGCCTCGTCTGCAAGCGCCTCGATTGCTTTTTCTTCCATGGGTATTAAGGATCTCTTACCAAGTCAGAAGACTTTAAACGAAAGTTTTAAATACGATATTTTTCAATTGTCATTAAATATTATACGTAAGTATGATTACAAGACACGAGGCATGGGCCGCATTTTAAGCAAGGAAATTTTCAAAGCTTAATGCTTGTGAAAAATTATTTCACCTATACTTAACTTCAGTTTCACAAACAAATTGCTTTTTGACGCTATTGCCGCCCCCATGCGCCGTACAGTTAAGAAACCATTGCACAAAAATGCCTCTTTATCTTGACATTTGCGCAGTCTGGAGTACATTATCAGTCGTTTTCTAACCACTGTTTCGTTTATTAAACGGGTGAATTCTTTATGATTAAAGTTGGTATTAACGGCTTTGGCCGTATTGGCCGTTTCGTTTTCCGTGCTTCCATTGCTCGTCCTGAGTTGGGCATTCAGGTTGTCGGCATCAACGATCTGCTCCCTCCTGAGTACATGAGCTACATGCTCCGCTACGACACCATGCATGGTCCTTTTCAGGGCAAGGTTGAAGTCAAGGACGGCAATCTGGTTGTTAACGGCAACACCATCCGTATCACCGCCGAGAAGGATCCTGCCAACCTGAAGTGGGGCGACATCGGCGCTGATTACGTCGTTGAGTCTACCGGTTTCTTCCTCAAGGATGAGCTGGCTCGCAAGCACATTCAGGCAGGTTGCAAGCGCGTTGTTATGTCTGCTCCTTCCAAGGATTCCACCCCGATGTTCGTTGTCGGCGTGAACGATAAGACCTATGCCGGTCAGGACATCGTTTCCAACGCTTCCTGCACCACCAACTGCTTGGCTCCTTTGGCTAAGGTTATCAATGATAACTTCGGCATCAAGGAAGGTTTGATGACCACCGTTCACTCCACCACCGCTACTCAGCGTACCGTTGACGGTCCTTCAATGAAGGATTGGCGCGGCGGCCGCGGTGCAGCTGGCAACATCATCCCTTCAACCACCGGCGCTGCTAAGGCTGTCGGCAAGGTTATTCCTTCCTTGAACGGCAAACTCACCGGCATGTCAATCCGCGTTCCGACCCTCGACGTCTCCGTAGTTGATTTGACCTGCACCCTCGAGAAGCCTGCTACCTATGAAGAGATCTGCAACGCCATCAAGGCTGCTGTTGCAGGTGATATGAAGGGCGTGATGGATTACACCGACGAAGCCGTTGTATCCTCCGACATTCTGAACAACACCCACACCTCCATCTTTGACGAGAAGGCCGGTATTGCTCTGAACGATCACTTCGTCAAGCTCGTTTCTTGGTATGACAACGAGATCGGCTACTCCAACAAGGTTCTGGAGCTGATCAAGTCCATGGAAGAACAGCACCCTATCGTTAAGTAATTAGCGTTAATATAAAATTAGGGCACCGTTTATGGTGCCCTTTTTATTTATAAATACATTACAATAAATCAATAAAATACACCCTCTATACTTTTAAACCCAACTATGGATAAAGAACCAAAAGTTTCTGTATTAATGCCTGTCTACAAAACAGACAAGACATACCTTAAAGAAGCAATAGAAAGTATTCTTAATCAAACTTTCAAAAACTTTGAACTAATAATAATAGATGATTGTCCGTCTGATCCTCGAGAAGACGTAGTTTTATCGTATAAAGATAATAGAATAATATACATTAAAAATTATAAAAATCTGGGGATATCTGCTACAAGAAACAAATTAATAAGTCTTGCAAAAGGTGAATATTTAGCCATATTTGATCATGATGATATTTCATTTCCGGAGCGCCTTGAAAAAGAGTTCAAATTCTTGGATTCTCATCCTGATGTAGGAGTGGTGGGAGCATGGCGTGAAGATATTCCAAGTCATAAAATCGTGAAAGTTCCAGAGTTTGATCATGAAATAAAAAAAATACTCATGGAACATTTCGGAATTATTCATACCGTTTCAATGATTAGACGATCTGTTCTTATAGAAAATCATATTGGTTACGAAGAAGAATTCTCACCGGCTGAAGATTACGCTTTGTGGCTAAAATTAATAAACACTACAAAATTCTATAATATACAGGAAGTATTACTTAAGTACCGTTTCCACGAAAATAATACTACCTTCAGTCAAATAGATAAAATGACCAAAGCTACCCAAGCCTTACAAGCTATATACAGACGCAAGTATCCGGAGCTATGGGATAATTATCTTTTTGATCGCACTAAAACACTAAAAATTCGTCTATTTAATATTTTTCCAATTTTATGGATAAGACAAAAAAATATACGTCAACGATACTACTTTTTGGTTTTATTCCTATTCTTATAATTAAGAAAAAGATTTCATCATGGCCAAATTAACCATTATTAAAGGTATCTTATGCTCTGCCTATTTATAAACCTCGACCGCTCACAAGATCGTTTAAAAAAAATCACAAACAGACTTAACGAATTACAATTAAATTTTAAGCGAGTACCCGGAATAGATGGGAAATTGCTTAGTACAGACTATTGTGATTCAATCCAATACAAAAAAAATGATCCTGAAATTAGATCAAGATATACCAGACAACTCACTCCTGCCGAGATCGGAACTTTTTTAAGTCATCGTAAATGCTGGCAAGCTTTGCTTGAATCAAATGAAAAATTCGTTGCTATACTCGAGGATGATCTCATTATTTCAGATCGCGCAAAATATTATTTAAATACCGATGAATGGCTGCCAAGTAATGTAGATATATGCCGTTTAATATGCTTTGATTTAGAAAAAGAACACATCGTTGCTAAAGAAAAAATTCAATTAAATGACAATAGCGAACTGATATGTCAACTTTCACCCAAACCGATAGGCTGTCAGGGATACATACTGTCACGTAAAGCTGCACAATTTGCCATTGAAAATTCTTTAAAGCTCCCTGCACCTGTTGATGATTTTCTTTTTACAAGAATGTTCAAGCCTGCAATAAAATTTATCTGTTGGCAACTTAATCCCTGTATCGTAAAAACAGATCCAGAACAAAATTCAGAAATAGGTTCAAGGAACAAAAAAGATATTGCCTATTTAAAAGCACCTTTCTGGATCAGGCATGGGCTAAAACGTTATTTATTAAAAAAAGAGATTTCGAATATAACAAAGCAGGGAATAAAAACTAAACTGAGGTTTGAATAATATTTATCTACCTAAAGATTTTTAAAAGCTTTTTTAATTGCTTGGTTTTTTTATCAAACCTATTAGCACCTGTAACAGTTTTTAACAACTTAATAAAAAGATAGTGTAGTTTCAAGGACCAAAGAATAAATTTTGACTCTTTTATTAAATTACGTGTAGATTTCATGAGAATTTGCTCGTAAAACGGTGTAAATCTAGCCGTTTGCCACCAATAAGATGATAAAGCTATTTCCGTTGATTCCCAAGGCTTAATTGGACCTGCATAATGAATAATTGCAGGAGTACGTAATGAATCCGTAAAGGAATGTCTATCACTACTGCTCAAATTTTCAAGCAGATCTTTTTTCATATTTGTAAATTCAGTAATAACATTCCAATTTGCATCTAAGATCTGCAAATCACCATTACATACAATATTTAGAAGATCCTGATCCAAATAGATCATATTTTTTTGTTGAGATAAAACACGTAAACATTTGCTTATAAAATTTTCTTTACGCATTTTATCTAAATTACATAATAATACTCCGCTATTAAAATAATTCTCAGGTTTTATAAGATTAAGCTTCTTAAGGGCAATGCTCTCTTTATGCTTAATATCATTTTTAATTATGTGATATACAACTCCGAAATCCTTAACCGCAGATAATATATGTCCATTTAACGGTTGAGTCCAAAGTTCATGGAGATCTTTACGAACTATAAGATCACAATCAAGATAAATGGTTTTTTTTACATTATCCGAAATAATTTTAGGCAAAAAAATCCTATATGATGCAGCTGTAAAAGGATAACCTAAAACTGCAAAGGCTTTTTTTTCTTGTTTGCTGACATAATTGTTAATATTAAAAAAATTTATTTTGGTTTTTTTATCTTCCAAACCAGAGAACAGTCTGATTTCGCTTTCAGAAGTCTCCGCTTCCCTAACTATATTGAAACAAAATTCGTTTCCTTGAGAAGAGCTGTCTTTTACAGATTTAATCGTTACATAAGCCTGCTCTAGCATATTGCGATCACAGCATAGGGAAACATCAATCATCATTTGATCTTAATCTCTTAAATCAATTTATTCTTTTTGCAAATAAACTAGTTTTCTAACGCCGCCTGTTCAAGCTTGTCATCATTTGATTGCAACTGTGAAAAAGGCGTAGGTTTTTTCACAGAGCCTGTTTCTGAGCTTGCAGGAGATGGCTGAGTATTTAATGAGGATAACCCGCAACTTTCGTCTACATAACGGATCTTATCGGTTCTGACCGGCAGCAGTTGCATTCCTGCTACCCGGCAACTGTCAGCTAAGATATTACCTTTGCTGTTGAAGTTTACAAACTTAACCCCGTCAGGACGTTTCAACTCTAAAGAATCCACGCCGCGGTTTTTAAGATATGCTCCGTAAACGCGCATAGCCCCAGACGATCCGAATAAGCCCGTAGACTTATTGTTATCAAAACCGACCCAGGTGGATACAACCTCATCATTATCTATTCCCACAGCCCAAGTATCACGGTTATCGTTGGTGGTACCGGTTTTTGTGGCTATCTTTATATTGGGGAACATTTGACCGATACGATAGCCGGTTCCGCTTTGAGTAGCTTCCTCCATTACGTACAAGGTAAGGTAAGTATCTCTGGGATCAAGCTTGCGCTCTGTGCGGTTGCTTTCACGTTCATATACCACTTTGCCGTCTTTAACCACGGTGCGCAAAGTAGTGAGATCGGTATACACGCCGTCGGTAGCCAAAGATGCATAAATGGAGTTTACCTCGTAGGGTGTTAATTCAACCGTTCCTAAAAGCATGGAAGGGTAAAGCGGGATCTTACCTTTTATGCCCACTTTGCGCATGGTCTCGGCAACATGATTCAAACCTACCCTCATGCCAAGACGCACGGTAGGAATATTCAATGAATGAGCCATGGCATAATGTACCGGTATGGGACCGCGATAGCGCTTGTCATCGTTTTTAGGCTGCCACAACTGCCCTGTTGAAAGGCGTATGGTAAGCGGAGAATCGTCTATAAGGGTGCCTGAGTGAATACCGTTATTAAATGCAGTAAGGTAAACCAAAGGTTTGATGATGGATCCTACCTGACGTCTGCCCTCCAATACGCGATTAAAACCTGCGTATTGAGGCGTACGCGAGCCTACAACTGCAGAAACTTCCGCAGTTCGCCAGGAGCTTACCACCATGGCCGATTCCAATCCTGAGATCTTGCGCTCTTTTTCAATGGTATTAAGCTCAGACTGCACCGCCTTTTCAGCCGACTGCTGAGCTTGAGGATCAAGAGAGGTAAAGATCTTTATTCCGTTGCCTGAAAGAAAGTCGTTGCCGAAACGAGATGCTATTTCCTGCTTTAAAACTCCCATAAATGCCGGAGTCTTTGAATAATTCATGCTGCCGCGACGTATAACTCCCAAAGGTCTGGCGCTGTATTGAGCATATTCCGCATCACTTAAAAAACCGCGCTCATGCATTACCGCAAGCACTACATTACGACGCTCTAAAGTTTTTTCAGGATTTCTCCAGGGATCATACAAAGACGGTCCTTTAATGATGCCCACCAAAAGTGCCATCTGATCCTGGCTTAATTCGGATACGGGAACGCCGAAATAAAAGTAAGAGGCCAAACCGAAACCGTAAACCCCTGCATTACCGTTTTGACCAAGATAAATCTCATTTAAATAGGCCTCGAGGATCTGCTCTTTGCTGTAGCGGTGATTCATGATGAGCGCCATGATGATCTCTTTAAACTTTCGAGAATAACTGCGCTCGGAATTTAAAAAATAGTTTTTGACCAGCTGTTGGGTAATAGTCGAACCGCCCTGCACTACGTGACCTGCAAAAAAATTTTTGATGCCGGCACGGATGATGGCCCAGAAGTTTACCCCCATGTTGCTGTAAAAAGAGCGATCCTCAATCTGAATGAGGGTGTTGATAAGAGCTTTGGGCACACTGTCCAAATCGAGAAAAATACGATCTTCTTTAGGATCGATACGGTTGATACGATCAAGCAATACCGGATCCATACGCACGTAACCCAAATCGCTGCGGTTATCCGCATTAACAATTTTTTGTACGCGCTGTCCCTGAAACTGTACTAAAAGAGCAGCTTTGGGCTCTTTGGCATCGGGAAATTCAAAAGGTCTTTTAATTAGTACAACTCTGCCGTTCTTTTCAGAAACAGCGTACTCCCCTGGTTTTGAAGGATTTTGGACCTGACGGTATTTCAAGAGCTTTAACTCATAGATCATCTGAGACAAAGAGAGTTTTTGATCAGGATAAAGCTCAAGCGGTCTTGAATACACTACGGCTGGCAATACCCAACGATCATCCACTTCAAATTTGGAGAACACCACCGAATCAAAATAAATGAACAAAACGCCGAGAACTACCGCACCTACCAAACCCAGCTTTAACATCAGCACGTAAAAAGCATGAGTAAAACGGCTTTTGCCGTGCTGCTCTGCTTTTTCACGGTTGTTTTCAGCTTTAGACTCGTCTGATTTCTCGCGATGATCCCCTATCCTGTCTGCTGCATCGGGACTGAAATCGGTGTAAAGATCTCCGTTTTGTTGAGAACCGTTATCCTGCTGGTTATCGTTTTCACGATCACGATTAAATGGATTGAATCTGCTCATATATTTTTATATTGATTTATTTACGGTAACTTAGATAATTCAATCGCGAAATATTGATAATATTTTTGATTTTTCAATGAATTTTAGTTTCTGAGAAAAAATTTTGAATTGGTATTTCAAAACTCTCAAAGGACGCAAGATCGCCAGATTTTTCTCACTTTTAGGGTAATCAGGAAAATTTAAGAAATAATATAATTCATCTTTGGAGGCAAAAAATAAAAATTTGCTGATGAGACTTTCGATAAGACGATACAGTTCATTATTAGAGCCGAGAGTATAATTTTTAAAGATCATCCAATATTTTACAAAATCGTCCCAAGCCTTCTCTAAAGCCGCTTCCATATTCTCCCGCTTAAATATTGCGAAAAGCCGAAATTTTGAATGTCAAGTTTTTCCTGCTCTCTGCAAAGCGGAACGACATGGCCTTTTTCAAGTTTAAATCCTGTGCACTGCCCTTCAGGTGCCTTAGCCAAAAATTCGATATGACCGTTCAGCTTCAGGTGCTGGGCAAAAATCATACGCTCAAAGCCCAGAGCATCATCCTCGTAGAAGTATGTTCCGTATAAAAACAAAGTGATGTTGCTTGCATCCAATTTGCACAGATCACAAAAATGTTTAAGCGATCCTCCGGTTCCCCAAATATCTACAAAACCCAACTTGGCATTTGGCTTTATTTCCTGCTTACCGTATAAAGCCAGTAATTCCTGCTGCTCCTGAGTTTTAGGATCCCATGCCTGTCGCGACGAATAAATATAACTTGTCTTTATATTTATGCCGGATTTTTTGATGAGTTCATCTGCAATGCGTTTGATAATAAAACCGTCTCTTGCAATAAAATACAGATGAGATATGCCTCTCTTTAAACTTTGTCTTAAGATCCAGTCTGCAAACGTGGAAAAAACAGGTCCTGCACATAAAGCCCCGGTTCTGTATAAATTATTTTCAGAAAGATCTCCTGAATTTTTTAACGCCGCCTGAGCACATCCCAGCATCAAAGAAAAAGTACTGTTGCCGTGGCATCTGTTCAGATACTTGTAAAAACCGTTGGTTGCAGCAGGTTCAAGCCATTTTGCCGTGATCCCCAATTTTTGGGGAATTTTATAGTCAGATTTATAATTGTCACCAAAATGGATCCAATGCTCAAAACTGATTGCTTCTTTTGATCTTACATATTTAAAAAGATCGCCGCTTGCTTTGCTAAGACCAATTTCTGAAGATAAATATAAAGGAAGATCAGCCAAGGCAGGAGATATTTTATAAAGCATCTCCTTGATGATTTTCTGACTTAAATACATGTCGGAAATGAAAACGACGCGCTCGCCTTCACTTATTCTTGAAAGGATCTCATCTACCCGCTGCTTAAGCGCAATGCTACATAAGATTTCCGTTTTTTCTTCAAGAACAAGCAATTCCTGCGTCTGAGCCTCGGTAAGACCGTAATTTTTTTTAATTATTGCGTAAATATCACTTAATTTTATTTCTTGTGAAGCCGTTTTTTTTCTGGCAACGGCTTCGGCATTTTTGCGGATCAACACAAAATCACCGCAAAGCTCGGGTGCGCCTTCTGATAATTCCGGGATATCCTTAAAACACGACTGCATAACCGCAAAGATACCTTCTGGTTTTAAGGTACTTCTCGTGATCACCGTATCAAACAGATCATATGAATATAAGTCGTATTTCATGCCATCCACCAAGCATTCTTAAAAGATCCGAAACGTATTATCACACTTATGCGTAGTTAACTATAGTCTTACTTACTGCCCGACCATTTTTGGGGTGGCACCCACCGAAGAGACTATCTTGATCTGCTTGTCATCAGGGATCTCCTGATATGAAAGCACCCTTAATGCAGGAATGGAATTTCTGACAAAACGCGATAAGGTCGATCTCAATACCCCAGAAGTCAAAAGTATGGACGGCTCGCCTTTCATTTCCTGATCAGCAGAGCTTTCTGCCAGAGATTTTTGCAATCTGTCGGCAAGCCCAGGTTCAATGCCTATACCCGACGAACCGCCGCTTTCTAATGACTTGGTCAGTACCTTTTCAAGATCCGGTGCTAAGGTGATCACGGGAATGATCTTCTCATCTCCTGCCACATCCTGCAAAATAAGACGTCTTAAACCTATACGACAGGCGGCGGTCAACACCTCGGGATCTTGAGAGCGCGGTGCGTACTGTACCAAAGTTTCGAGTATGGTGCGCATATCCCGCACCGGAACGCCTTCTTGAAGCAAACTTTGCAGTATATGGGTCAAAAGTCCCAAGCTGACTACCGACGGGACCAAACCGTTTACCAATTTAGGCTGATTTTTGGCTACGATATTTAAAATATTCTGCACTTCTTCCTGGCCCAGTAACGACGAACAGTTATTAGCAAGAATTTGGGAAAGATGCGTGGCTATTACCGTAGGACAATCAACTACGGTATATCCAAGGCTCAAAGCTTTGTCGTTATCACTTTTGGCTATCCACACGGCATCGAGTCCGAAAGCCGGATCTTTGGTGGCAAGGCCTTCGATTTTGCCGAATACCTGCCCGGGATCGATGGCCATATCACGGTCTATTTGGACTTCAGCCTCTCCGAAAGTCACGCCCATAAGCGTAATACGGTAGGCCCCGGGAGCCAAATCAAGATTGTCTCTTATATGTACCGGAGGTACCAAAAACCCGAGATCCTGCGAAAGTTTTTTGCGTACACCTTTGATCCTGCTTAAGAGCTCTCCATTTTGCTTTTTGTCAACAAGAGGGATCAGGCGGTACCCTACTTCAAGTCCCACCACATCGACTTCGTTTACGTCATCCCATGACAATTCTCGTTGCTCGGGACGTCCGCCCTGTG
The DNA here is from genome assembly GCA_937896115.1 of uncultured Succinatimonas sp. GTDB lineage: Bacteria > Pseudomonadota > Gammaproteobacteria > Enterobacterales > Succinivibrionaceae > Succinivibrio. Next base: position 236 of record CALBLB010000002.1, on the reverse strand, counting down.
CTTCCAGCTGCTCCTTAGTAGGAGCTTTCAAAGCTTCGGCTTTTAACCTTGCCTGACGTTTTTCTATGAATTTGCCGCAAGCAAAGCTTATCAAGGCTAATATTCCGAAAGCAAAATGCGGCATGCCCGGTACTACGCCCATTACCGCCAGGATCATTGCCACAATATACAAAACCTTGGGCTGTCCTAAGATCTCTCCTGCAACTTGCGCGCCCATCTCTTTTTTCTGACCGCTT
>CALBLB010000001.1 GCA_937896115.1 uncultured Succinatimonas sp. | reverse complement strand
TGTGAAAACGGCAAAGGTCTTTCAAACTTTATGCAGGGAGTATTGCCCGAGCTCATGCGCAATCGTTTTGATCGCGGACTTTCCATGATCCTCACCGTATCACTGCCTGCCATCTCTTATTTACCAGGAGCAGTCGGTGCGCAGACTTTTGAATCTTTTAAATTGTATGAAGTGGTTACCTCACAACTTATGGGCAAGAGCAGACGCAAACAGATCTTATTTAACGGAGTACCTTTGGAATGAGTACGATCTTGGCGTTTGATTTCGGTACCTCCCATATAGGAGTAGCCTCAGGATCTGCCTTTACTCAAACGGCTTCCCCAAGACAGGCTTTAAAAGCACGTGACGGTATTCCTGATGAGCAGAGTTTAAACAAACTCATGCAGGAATGGAAACCTGCAAAATGCGTAGTGGGATTGCCTTTAAATGCCGACGGTACCGAGCAGGAAATGACCAAAAGAGCCAAACGTTTTGGTAATCGCTTGGCAGAAAAGTTTAAGGTAAAGGTTGAGTTTGTGGATGAGCGTTATACCTCGGTTGCCGCCAAAGAGCGCATCTTCAGTCAAGGCGGATTCAGAGCATTGGCATCTGACAAGGGACGCATAGACTCAGAAAGTGCCTGTGAGATCTTAGAGCAGTATTTTGCAGAGCATGACGGTAAATAAAACGGTTTAAAAATGGTTGGCAATGAAATAAAGGGCATCGAAGTTAGCAAAAGATGCGAGGATATACGTTCTGCACTTTCTGAAATTGAGCAGGCTTTGCGCAGTTCGGGGCTTTGGACTGAGGAAACTGCACGACCTGAGAAAGAGGCTTTTTTAAGTACAGTACCGTTTTGTCTTGATACTATGGAATTGCATTGTTGGTTCCAATATGTGCTGATCCCGAAGTTTTATGAGCTGTTGAAAACTCCTGAGTTATTACCCAAAAAACTGTGCGTACATACCGTAGCTGAGGAGTATTACCGCGGTAAATGGCATGAATACCGCTCTTTACTTGCAGCTTTGCGTCGTTTTGATGCTTTGTTTGAGAACAAGTGAAGAAAATCTTGGGTAGCTGAGATCTTATTCTTTGGAAAAGCTGGAGCTTTTTAAGGAGCAATGGCAATGTCACCTGATTTTGTCCCTATGAATTCGTTGCAATTAAGAAAGTTACCTTTGAGTAGCACCGGATTTGAAGTTCTGCGTTCATCAGGTCAAATCTATGTAGATAAAGCTCAGCTTGTTTTAAATATATCAACGTTAAATGCGTCTTTTTTTATCTCCCGTCCGCGTCGTTTTGGCAAGACCCTGCTTATAAGTACCTTTGCCTCGTTGTTTGAGCACGGACTTAAGTATTTTGAAGGAATTAAGATAGATAAGCAGTACCGTAAGTTTTGGGAGAAGGAGAAGACTTATAAAGTATTGCGTCTGGATTTTTCCTTGTGCAGTACTTTTTCTAATGTGCAGGAATTTTTAACTGCCTTTGAAAATCAATTGTCTAATGCCTTAATTAGGATCGGTTTAAAACTTCCTGAAGGAAACAAGAAGACCTCGTTGGTATCTCGCTTTGACCGGTTGTTAAACGGTTTGGACAATGCTAGTTCATGCCTATGATCTTAT